>JADGRS010000124.1 GCA_017880705.1 Burkholderiales bacterium | reverse complement strand
TATCGCCTGGAGCGGGCGCGCGAGCGCATGAAGGCCCACGGCCTGGGCGCGATGCTCCTCATGTATGACGAGAACTTGCGCTACGTGACGAGCACGCTCACGCCCGGCTGGAACAAGCTCAAGCCCGGGCTGCGCTACGCGCTCTTGTGCGGCGATGATCCGCCGGTGCTGTTCGAGCAGGGCGACATCGGCTACCAGATCGAGCGCCATTCGCCGTGGATCCCGAAGGACAATGTCCGTCATTCCTTTGCGTGGATCAAGGGCGCGGCCGGGCCCGCCTCGATCCAGCAGGTGACGAAGTTCACCAACGCCATCATTCAGGAGATGAAAAAGAGCAATGTCTCCGGTATGAAGCTGGGCGTGGATTTCGTCGACATCAACATGATCCAGGTGTTCAAGGACAAGGGCATCGACTGGGTCGACGGCATGACGCCGATGATGGAAGCGCGCGCGATCAAGAACGTCGACGAGCAGGAGTGCCTGCGCATGGTCGGCGCCATCGGCGACGCGGCGCACTGGGAGTGCATGAAGTTCCTCAAGCCCGGCCGCACCGAGAACCAGGTGACCGCGCACATCATGGAGTTCCTCTACAACATTCCGGGTATCGAGGACGTCGAGGACGTGATCGTTTCCTCGGGACCCAACACCTGGCCCAACTGGCGCAATTTCTCCGACCGCATCATCAAGCCGGGCGACATCGTCTTCATGGATCTCGCCGCGCTCACCTGGAACGGCTACAAGTCCTGCTACTACCGCACTTATTGCGTGGGCAAGGAGCCGAGCAATGAGCAGAAGGACGTGTACGCGACGGCGCTCAAGTGGCTCTACGACTCGATCAAGGCGGTGAAGGTCGGCACGACCACGCGCGAGATCGCCATGAAGTGGCCTTCCGCGAAAGAAGCCTGGGGCTACGAGGATGAAGACCAGGCGGCGGCCAATCTGTGGGGCCACGGGCTCGGCCTCGCCCAGTACGACCCGCCGGTGATTTCGCGCATCTGGTCGCTCGACTTCCCGGTCGAGATCAAGGAAGGCATGGTGTTCGCGCTCGAGACCCAGCACGGCAAGATGTACCAGTGGGGCGTGCGCATCGAGGAGATGCTGATCGTTCACAAGGACAAGATCGAAATCATTTCCAACTTCCCGGTCGAGCAGATCACCGTCGTCGATCCGATGCCCGGTTATTCGACGCTCGTAAAATCGTGACCGCGACGCAAGGAGTGATCGTCCCCCTCGCCTCCCGCGAGGCCGCCGATGCCGGCCGGTTCGGGCCGAAAGCGGCGAACCTCGCGCGGCTGGGACAGGCGGGATTGCCGATTCCCGGGGGATTCTGCGTCGACGCGCGCGCCTATCGCATGCAGGTGGCGGCGCTGGGCCTCGAGGAGACCGCGCGCAGCGTGAGCTCTACCGACATGGTGACCGCAAGGCGCGCCGCTCTCGCGATGAAGCTGGGCCTCATGGACCAGCCGATCATGCCGCAAGCGCTCGAGCCGCTCCTCGAGGCATGGCGCGCGATGGTCGCGGCGACCGGCGCGCTCACCGTCGTGCGTTCTTCCGCGCTGGTCGAGGATCGCTTCGGATCGAGCTTCGCGGGGCAGTTCGACAGCTACCTCGGGCTGGAAACCGAAGCGGAGTTCGTGACCGCCGTGCGCTCGTGCTGGGCCGCGCTCTGGTCCACGCGCGTGCTGCGCTACATGGCCACCCACGACGCGAGCCCCGCGGACACCGCGATGGCGATCCTCGTCCAGCCTCTCGTGTCGGCGCGCGTCGCCGGCGGCGGCTTGAGCCACACGGCCGATGGCGACATGGTCCTCAACGCAACCTGGGGATTGGGATCGTCGATCGCGCAAGGCGAGGTGGTGCCCGAACGCATCGTTCTTACGCGGGACGGCGCGGTGCGCAGCAACGGGGCGGGCCGGAGATTCAACCGCATCGCCTGCGTCCACGGCAAGCGGGGCGCGCCGCGCGCGCTCTTTTCCGAACCATGCCTCGACGACGACCAGGCCGCCGAGCTGGGCCAGCTGCTGCGCAAGACCGAGGACGTCATGGCCATGCCGGTGGAAATCGAGTGGGCGCAGGACGATGCGGGGTTCAAACTGCTGCAGGCGCGCCCGCTGCACCTGGAGCCCGCGCACGTCCCCGATGAAATCTGGCTGCGTCACCCGGGGCTGCATGGACAACCGGCGGGCGTGGGATGGGGCACGGGCCGCGCGTGCGTGGTGAGCTGCGAATGCGAGCTTTCGCGCGTCGTGCCGGGCGACATCCTTGTCACGAAGGTCGCTGGCCCGGCGCTAGGCCAGATGCTCTCGCGCGTCGCGGGCGTGGTGGCGGAGCTGGGCGGCAGCACGTCGCACCTCGCTTCTCTCGCGCGCGAGCGCGGCATTCCGATGGTCCTCGGCGTGCTCGACGCCACGCAGCGCATCCCCGATGGCGCGCAGGTCGCGGTCGACGGCGTGGCCGGAGTCGTGCGCTGGACGCGCTGATGCCCCCGTGCGCCCCCGCATCTTCATCACCCAACCCATAGCGCGCAGCGCAATCGAGCGGCTGCGCGGCGTCGCGGACGTGGATCTCAATCCCGACACGGCGCACATCATGACTCGCGACGAGCTTTGCGCGGCCGCGCGTGCCCACGACATCCTCTTCTGCCTGCTGCAGGACCGCATCGACGCCGAAGTCATCGCGGCCAATTCGAAGCTGCGCGCGATCGCCTCGATGAAGATCACGCCCTCGGACATCGACGTCGCCGCGGCCACCGCCCGGCGCATTCCCGTGACGGTCATCCCGCCCATCGTGACCGAAGCCACGGCGGATCTGCATTTCGGCCTGCTCATCGCGGTCGCGCGCCGCATAGTCGAAGGCGACCGCCTGCTGCGCGCCGGCGTGTTCCCGGGAGGGCAGTCGATGCACCTGGAGGGCGCCGCCATGGCGGGAAAGACGATCGGCCTCATCGGCGGCGGCGGGCGCATCGGGCGCGCGGTGGCCCGGCGCGCGCACGGCTTCTCGATGAAGGTTCTCTATTGGGGGCCGCGGCGCAAGAGCGAGGGCGAGGAACGGGAATGGGGCATTACCTATGCCCCCTTCGACGAGCTCCTCGCGGAGTCGGACTTCGTTTCCGTGCACGCGCCGCTCGACTCCGCGACGCACCACCTCATCGGGGCGCGGGAGCTGGGACTCATGAAATCGACGGCGTTCCTCGTCAACACCGCGCGCGGCCCCATCATCGACGAGAAGGCGCTCGCGCGTGCATTGAGCGAGGGGCGCATCGCCGGCGCGGGCCTGGATGTCTTCGAGCGCGAGCCCGAGGTCGAGCCCTCGCTCCTGGGGATGCGCAACGTCGTGCTCACGCCCCACCTGGGAAGCGCGGTCGCCGAGCTGCGCGATTCGATGGCCCATATCGTCGTCGACAACATCATCGCGGTCCTCGAGGGACGCCGGCCCCCCAACTGCTGCAACCCCGAGATCTACGGAGCGTCCCCATGAAGACGGCAAGAGCGAAGGTGGTGTTGACCGACTACGTCTGGGAGTCTCTCGACGTCGAGAGGAAGACCCTCGGCGATCTCGCCGACCTGGTCCCCATGAAGACGAAGAAGCCCGAGGAGTTTCTCGACGAGGCCGCGGACTGCGACGCCCTCCTCAACACGTACGCCGGGCCGATCACCGCGGAGGTGATGGCGCGCATGCCCAAGTGCCGGATCATCGCGCGCTACGGGATCGGCGTGGACACGATCGACCTCGAGGCGGCCACCCGCGAGGGCATCATCGTCACCAACAACCCGACCTACTGCGTGGAGGAAGTCGCCGAGCACACGCTGGCGCTCCTCCTCGCGTGCGCGCGCAAGGTCGCCCTCTACGACAGGCTGGTGCGCGGCGGGCGTTGGGAGGTTCCGCCCGGCAAGCCCATGTTCCGCCTCTCCGGGAGGACGCTGGGCCTCGTCGGTTTCGGCAACATCGCGCGGCAGGTGGCGCTGCGCGCGGCCTCGTTCGGCATGCGCATCGTCTTCGCCGATCCTTTCGTGAAGGACGAGCCGCGCGACATTCCCGCGAGGAAGGTCGAGCTCGAGGCGCTCCTGCGCGAGTCCGATTTCGTGTCGGTGCACCCTCCCCTCACGCGCGAGACCCGCGGCATGATCGGCGACGAGGCGCTCTCGAAGATGAAGGCGAGCGCCTTCCTCATCAATTGCTCGCGCGGTCCCGTGGTGGATACCGATGCGCTGGCGCGCGCCCTCGACGCGAAGAAGATCGCCGGCTGCGCGCTCGATACCACCGATCCCGAGCCGCTTCCGGATCCGCATCCGCTGAGAGGCCGCGACAACGTCATCATCACCCCGCACGTCGCGTGGTACAGCGAGCAGGCGCTCGTCGGCCTTCAGGCCGGAGCGCCGGGAGAGGTGCGCCGCGTGCTCACGGGCGAGTGGCCTGTCAACGTGGTGAACCGCGACGTCAGGGGAAGGAACCGCGCGGGACTCTAACGTGCGACCATCTGGCGATCGTTCATCGCACATGGGGCAACAGGCAAATCCATGAAGAGCTTCCTCGTCTTCCTAGCGAGCTGGGGCGTGCCGTTCGCGGCGCTCTGGTACGGCGCGCACGAGCTCTTCTATCCGCCCGGCGATTGGATCGGCGCCGCGATCGTCTCCTTCGGCGTCGCCCTCGGCATCGGCGGCCTGCGCAAGGCGCGCCTCGAGCGCCGCGATGCCGCGATCGCCGCTCGTCCCGAAGGACCGCCGCGAGATGGCGAGCGCGTCGCCATCGCCGGAACCATCGAGCCGACCGGCGAGGCCCTGCGCGCGCCGTTGAGCGGGCTCGATTGCGTGGTCTACGACTATTCGATCAGCCACGTGCCGAAGCCGCCGCCGCTCATCGGCAAGCCGGCAAACCAGTCCTCGACACCCTCGCCGGTCGTCGATCACAGCGGCATGGCGATGGCGCCGTCGATCATCCGCTCCGGAGTGCGCGAGGTGCGGCTCCTGGCTTTTCCGGGGATCGAAGGATTTCCGGGCAGCACCCTCGGCGACGGCACCATCGAGCGCGCGCGCCGCTATATCGCCGCAACCAAGTTCACCGCTCAGTCGCTCGCCAACGCCGTGGGGCAGGTGGCGAAGGTGATCGAGGATCGCAGCGGGAACCTCCGCGTGGATTGGAAGATGGGCTCCCACGAGGCGCTGGAGAACTCGCGGTTCGAGGAGCGCGTCGTCCCGGTCGGCGCGAAAGCGTGCGTGGTCGGCCTCTATTCGGAGAAGGAAAACGCCATCGTGCCCCAGGCCGATACGGGCGGGGTGCGCCTGGTTCGCGGCAGCCGCGAGGAGGCCCTCGCGTTCCTGCGCGACAAGGGCGGCGGATCGCTGATCGCCGCGGCGCTGTTCCTCCTTGTCCCGGGGCCGATTGTCTACGGCATCCTCAATCATCGCGAGCACTACTTCGACGAGAACCACAAGCCGTCGGTGCGCGGCGAGCGGCTCGAGGCGTTTCACGCCGACGTCAAGGCGGATCACGTCGACAACGTGCGCAGCGCCATCCGCCGCGGCGTCGACGTGAACGCGTTGGACGAGAACGGAGACACTGCATTGGGCAACGCACCCAACGCCTCGATCGCAGGCGCCTTGATCGAGGCCGGAGCGAAGGTCGACCTGCCGCGTCGCGACGGGTTGACGCCGCTCATGGTGGCCGCCGGGCACGGACATGCCGACGTGGTGCGGCTGCTCATCGCGCAGCACGCGAACGTCAACGAGAAGCCCCGCGAGAAGGGCAAGACCGCGCTGGGCTACGCGACCAGTGCCGGCCAGGACGAGATCGTCAAGATGCTGCTGGCGGCGGGAGCCCGCTCGTGAAAGCGGAGAAGGAAAAGAACCCGCGCAGGGCGCTGATCGACGCCCTGCTCCTCAAGCTCCCGGGCGTCAGCGCGAGAAAGATCAACGGCCTCGACGCCTACTTCGTGGCCGACAAGATGTTCGCGTGCATCAGCGGCAACGGCATCGGGCTGCGCCTGCCGGTCGCCACCGCGACGGAGCTGCAGTTCTCGAGGGAAAACGTCGTTCCGTTCCAGCCCGGCGGCATGGCGAGCACGAGGGAGTGGATCCAGATCGACCGCGCGGAAGCGGCCGACTACGAGAAGGATCTGGAGCTCTTCCAGGCCTCGCTCGATTTCGTGAAATCCGGCCGCCGCTAGAATCGACCGTGGCCGATCTTTCCGCGTTTCCCATCACGAAGAAGTGGCCCGCGCAGCATCCCGACCGGCTCCAGCTCTATTCGCTGCCGACGCCCAACGGCGTCAAGGTCTCGATCATGCTCGAGGAGACCGGCCTCGCCTACGAGCCCCATCTCGTCCGCTTCGAAGCCAACGACCAGATGTCGCCGGAGTTCCTGTCCCTCAGCCCCAACAACAAGATCCCCGCCATCCTCGATCCCGATGGCCCCGGCGGCAAGCCGCTGCCGCTGTTCGAATCCGGCGCGATCCTGATCTATCTCGCCGACAAGACCGGGAAGTTCATGCCGCAGGATGCGGCGGGGCGCTACACGGCGATCCAGTGGCTGATGTTCCAGATGGGCGGCATCGGCCCGATGTTCGGCCAGGTGGGCTTCTTCCACAAATTCGCGGGCAAGGACTACGAGGACAAGCGCCCGCGCGACCGCTATGTCGCGGAGTCGCGGCGATTGCTCGCCGTCCTCGACCGGCAGCTCGCGGGCCGCGCCTGGATCGTGGGCGACGACTACACCATCGCCGACATCGCCACGTTCCCGTGGGTGCGTAACCTCATCGGCTTCTACGGTGCCGGCGATCTCGTGGGGATCGCGGACTTCGTCCACGTCACGCGGGCGCTCGATGCGTTCGTCGCGCGTCCGGCCGTCGCAAGGGGCCTCCAGATCCCGCAGCGCACCTGATCCTCCGAACGGTCCTCGCTCAGGCGAGCTTGCCCACCCGCGATTCGAGGAGCGCCCAGGCCTTGTCGCCGTAGATGCCTTTCCAGCGCGCGTAGAAAGCACCGAGGTGCCTGCGGAATCCGCTGGTGTCGGCCTGGTTCACGATCATTCCCCTGCCGCGGAGAAGCTCCACGGCGCCGGCATCGAGTCGCGCGACGTCCTGCCTTTGCGCGAGCGCCGCAGACTCGGCGTGCCGATTGACGGCGGCCTGGATATCGGGCGGCAGCGCCTTCCACGCTTGCGGGTTCGCGGTCAGCGTGAAGCCGGACCACCAGTGGTTCGTGAGGCTGAGATAGGTCTGCACCTCGTTCAGCTTGAGGAGCACGATGATCTGGAGCGGATCGGTCTGCCCGTCGACCGTGTGATCCTTCAGCACCTCATAGAGCCGGTTCAAGGTGAACGTCATCGGCTTCGCGCCGAGGGACTCGAAGAAATCGACCGTCATCTTCTGCACCGGCGTGCGGATCTTCATGCCCGCGAGGTCGTCGACGGTGCGGATGGGCCTGGTGCTCGTCGTGAGCTGGTGGAAGCCGTTGTCGAACCCGAACCGGAAGGCGTGCAGGCCCTTCGCGGCCATCTCGGCGCGGATGTAGTCGCCAAGCTCGCCATCGAGGGCGGCGAATACCTCCGCGGAGTCCTTGAATGTGAACGGCAGCCCCGGCATCTCGGTCACCGGCACCAGCGGCCCGAAGACGTTGCCGCCCATGTACATTTCGAGCTCGCCCTTCTGCACCATGGCGATCATCGCGCTGTCGTTGCCGAGCTTGCTCTCCGGGAAGAGGTCGATCCGCATGCGCCCGCCGGTATCGGCCTGAACCCGCTCGGCCATCTCCTTCAGCCGGATGTAGTTGGGACTGTCCACGGGCTGGCTCAGGCCGAGGCGATAGCGGAAGGCCGGCGCCGTCACGCCCATGCCGGTGCAGGCGCCGGTGCTCGCGAGGATCGTGGCGGCGGCCGCCCCGCCGATGAAATCTCTTTTCCGCATCGCGTCTCTCCTCCTGCTAGTCCATCCGCTTCCAGAAATGGCGCTCGCGAGACGCGAGCAGCGGGACCGCTTCAGCGACGTACTTCTTGAACGCCGCCTGCTGCTGGTGCACCTGGAATGCCTTCTCGTCGGCGTACACCTCGTAGAGCATGACGCTGGTGCGGTCCTTGGGGTCGACCACTACGTCGAACTGCTCGCAGCCCGGCTCCTGGCGCGCGCTCGCCGCGTTCTCGAGCACCTTCGCCATGAAGGCGTCGACGTTCTCGGGCTTGATTCGAATCGCCACTTGCAGCACGAAGCTCATGGTCAGGACTCCAGGTTCTTCGCCGGAGGATAGTCGCGCGAATAGACCGGGTTCTTGAGAAACGCCTCGGGATCGTAGGTCCAGAACTGGCTCACGTTGGGGTACGTGTAGATCACCCGGTTCACGAGCCTTCCATCCTTGCGCTCGACCTTGCGGATGTAGACGTTGCCGACGACGTTGCC
>JADGRS010000123.1 GCA_017880705.1 Burkholderiales bacterium | reverse complement strand
TGCACGGCGACGAACCTGTGCACGCCCACGCTCGGCGTGATCGACGCGAGCAGCCACTCGCTGATTGCCACCCGGGATATCGGGAACAACGCGCACTCCGTCGCGGTCAGCCCCACCGGCCAGGTGTTCCTGCCGTACTCTTCGGCGGCGAGCCCGGCAGGCTGCGCGACGTGCACGATCAACGGCTTCATCAACGGCGGAATTTCGGTCTTCCAGTTCTGAGCTTCAAGTGGTCAGGAGGGTCCCCGCATCGCGGGGACCCTTTTTTTTGGCGCGCGACTGGGCATATACGTCATCAGCTACCTGCAGAGCGCGTTCAAGTAGCGGCGGGGGGCTCGAGTCCCTCGATGACGATGAGGTCGATGGTCGACACGGGCTGGCGCAGCTTCAGCGCCTTCTGGTAGCCGGGCGATCTCCAGCAGTCGAGCGCAGCCTGGTAGCTCGGGAACTCGATCACCGCATTGCGCGAGCGGCTTCCTCCCTCGACGGCCTCGAAGCGGCCGGCCCGCACCAGGAAGCGCGCGCCGTGCTCCTTGAACGGCGCGGCATTGGCCGCGATGTACTCCTTGTATTTCTCCTGGTCCGCGATGTCGACGCGCACGATCCAGTATCCCTTGGGCATGGGCCTCTCCTGTTGGCAGGGAAGGCATGTTACTGCAAGCGCGGAGGAGCGCGCGGATACGAAACGATACGGTTGCGTTGCGTTATTGGACGTGATACCGTGGGTTATTGGGCGATGTCTCGTCCCGTCATTTCGTGGAGCAAAAGATGATCAAGCACAGAACCCGCGCGATAGGCGCCCTAGTCGGCGTCACGCTCGCATTGGCGCCCTTCTCCTCCGCCTTCGCGGCGTCCCACAACCGGGGCGGATACTCTCACGGCGGATATTCCCACGGCGGGCACTACGGACGCGGCGGATACGGCTGGCCCGTGTTCGGCCTCGCCGCGGCGATCGTAGGCACGGCCGCCGCCATCATCACCGCGCCGGTCGCGATCATCTCGGCCGCCACGAGCGGCCCGTACTACGGCCCGGATCAGGGATACGCGCCGCCGCCCCAAAGCTATCGATACGCGCCGCAGCCCCAGGCCTACTACGAAGCGCCGCGCGCCTACTACGACGCTCCGCAGGCACCCTACTACCAGCCCGCGGATCCCGCGTACCAGGCTCAACCTTCGGCGCCGGCCTATCCCGCGCCACGTCGCTACTACGCACCGCAGCCCGCTCCCGGCTACTACGATCCCCGCGACAACCGCCAGTACCAATACGCTCCGCGGCCTGACTATCCGCCCCAGCCCGACTCGCGCGAGTACTACGACAACGGCCGTTGATCGCGTCGAGTAAAGCAACGCGCTTGGCTCGCACCGGTTCCGCAACGCGCCCGCGACGCGCGAAAGCCAACGCGCGGGCGGGTTCCCTGGGAGGTCGTCCTTCGCGAGCGCAAGCTGAAAAGCTCGGCGAGCGCATCCTCGACGCCGCGACCTCCCTCTTCCTCTCGCACGGATACGGCGCCACCAGCATCGAGGAAGTCGCGCGGCGCGCGGGGGTTTCCAAGCGAACCTTCTATCATCGCTTCGACGACAAGCCGGCCCTCTTCGGCGCCGTCGTGCATCGCATCGTCGAACGGTTGCGTCCGCCCGCCGGCGCTCCCTTCGTCGAAGGGGCGGACCTCGCGGCGCTCCTGGAACACCTCGCCCAGCTGATCCTGAATGCAGCGCTATCCCCGCAGGCCCTCGCCCTGCACCGGCTGATCGTCGGCGAATCGGCGAGGTTCCCGAAGCTCGCCGCCGTCGTGAACGCGAACGGCGCCGCCGAAGAGGCGGTCGAGCTGATCGCGAAGCTTCTCGAGCGCGAATCGCGCGCGGGAAAAATCGCGCTGGACGATCCCTCTTTCGCGGCTCGGCAATTCCTCTACATGATCGTCGCCATTCCGCAGCGTCGCGCCATGGGGCTCGGCACGCCGATGGGCGCCGGCGAGCTGCGCGATTGGCCGCGCCAGGTCGCCGGACTGTTCCTCGAGGGCTGTCGATGGCGGCCGCGCGCCGCGACCCGAAAGTCCGCGCGCTGATCGTCCATCGCAGCCGTTCGCGCCCGCATATCGCAGCTCGTCGCAACGGTCGCGCCTGGCGTTACCTTCCGCTGCTAGTCTGGCGCCTTCCCGATACCGGAAACGAGCCATGCTGCAGGCCACCGACCTTCGCAAGTCCTATGGAGCCAACGCCGCCGTCGCGGGAGTGTCGCTCACGGTGAATCCCGGCGAGATCGTGGGGGTTCTCGGCCCCAACGGCGCCGGCAAGTCCACCACCATCTCGATGATGTGCGGTCTCGTGAGGCCCGACGCCGGCACGGTGACGATCGCAGGTGACGCCGTAGGCGAGGATGCGTCCGCGGTCAAGCGCCGCATCGGCCTCGTGCCCCAGGAGATCTCGCTCTACGAGGACCTTTCCGCGATCGGCAACCTCGAGCTCTTCGGCGCGCTCTACGCCATCACGGGCTCCGTCCTCCACGAGCGCGTGCACGCCGCGCTCGAGCTCGTGGGCCTCGCCGATCACGCAAGATTGAAGCCCGCGACGTTCAGCGGCGGAATGAAGCGGCGCCTCAACATCGCCTGCGCGCTGGTGCACGACCCCGACGTGCTGCTGCTCGACGAGCCCACGGTCGGCGTCGATCCCCAGAGCCGCAATGCGATCTTCGCCAACATCGAGTCGCTTCGCAGCCGCGGCAAGGCGATCGTCTACACCACGCACTACATGGAGGAGGCCGAGCGCCTGTGCGATCGCATCGTGATCGTGGATCACGGCCGCGTGGTCGCCTCGGGAACGAAGGAAAGCCTGCGCCGCATCCTCCCCGCCACGCAGGTTCGCAGGGCCGAAGTCGAAGGGCCGATCGACGACGAAGTGCTCGCATTCCTCGCCGCCCACGGCCTCGTCGTCCGCGAAGCCGAGGCGCGCGGCTCGCTCGAGGACGTGTTCCTGCACCTCACCGGAAAGCAGCTGAGGGACGCGCCATGAACGCCCTCGCCGCGCTGGTTCAGAAGGACTTGATCCTCTACTTTTCCAACCGCCGCGCGATTCTCATCACGCTCGCGGCGCCGATCCTCATCGCCGCGTTCTTCGGCGCGGTGCTGGGCGGCCCGCCGAAGAAGCCCGCGCGGGTGCCCGTGGCGGTGGTGGACCTCGACGCGAGCTCCGTCTCGAAGAGCATGGTCGCCGCGATGAAGGCGGACACGGCCTTCGCCCTCGAGGAATCGAGCGAACCGGAGGCGACGGCCCGCGTGCGCGAGGGCAAGGTGCGCGCCGCGGTCGCGATCCCGAAAGGCTTCGGCGACGAGGCGACGCGCGCGCTCTTCCGCGCCGACGCGAAGCGGCCGCAGGTGACGATCTACTACGATCCGTCGCAGGCGGTCACGCTCGCGCTCGTGAAGGGACTGCTCACCGAGCACGCGATGAAGGCCGTGAGCCAGGCCGCGTTCAGCGGCGAGACCGGAATGAAGGTGATCGCCGATTCGCGCGCGGCCCTGAAGACGAGCCCCGCCATCGACGAAGGCGAGCGCAAGGATCTGCTCTCGCTCTTCGACAGCCTCGAGCGCGTGCAGTCGCGCGGCGCGGCGCCCGGCGCCTCGCGCGGGCTGGGCTCGCAGGGCTTCTCGATGCCCTTCGAGACGCGCGACAGCGAGGTGACCTCCGGCGGCGATCGCAAGTACAACGCCTACGCGCACTCCTTCGCGGGCATGGGCGTGCAGTTCATCCTCTTCATGGGCATCGAGCTCGGCGTGGGTCTTCTGCTGATGCGCCGCGTGGGGCTCTGGAAGCGCCTTCGCGCGGCGCCCGTCTCGCGCACGCTCCTTCTCGGAAGCCGCATCGTCTCGGGCACCTTGATCGCGCTGCTGCTCGTCGCCGGAATCTATGCGGCGGCGATCGCCGTCTTCGGCGTGCGCATCGAGGGAAGCGTGATCGGCTTCATCGGTGTCGCCATCGCCTTCGCTCTGCTCGCTTCGACCTTCGGCCTTCTCATCGCCGCACTGGGAAGGACGCCCGAGGCCACGCGCGGCATCGCGATCCTCGCAACCCTGCTCCTCGTCATGCTCGGCGGCGCATGGGTTCCGACCTTCGTATTTCCGGAATGGCTGCAGTCCGCGACGCTGGTCGTTCCGACGCGCTGGGCGATCGACGGGCTCGACGCGATGACGTGGCGCGGGCTCGGGATCGACGCGGCGGTGTTCCCCATCGGGGCGATGCTGGCGTGCAGCGCGGTGTTCGCGTGGATCTCGATGAGGCGCTTCGACTGGGAGGAATGAGGCGCCGGATCAGGGCATGCGCGGCGCCCGGCTATCGCGGCCGTTCTGGCGAATGGTGACGGCGTCGACCGCGCGATCCGCATTGCGATGGAACTCGAGAGTCGCATCGACGCCGCGCGTGAAGAACGCGTCGGGCCCCTCGCGGCCGAGCTCGATGGGGCCCTGGCCGGTCATGCGCGTAACCAGGCGCTCACCGTCGACGAACACTTCGAGAATCCGGGAGGGCGCGAACTGGTAGCGCCCCACGTATTGCTCGCGAAGCGCGGGATCGGTCGGCAGGGCCACGCGCTTGCGGGCCATCGGCAACGCGGGCTCGAGCAGATGCATCGCGAGATCGTCGAAAGACACGGCACTGTCCACCAGCACCACCGCCGCGGACTTCGTGCGCGGATCCGCCGCGATCATGGAGCGCGAGCCGCCAGTGCCGCCGTTGTGCCAGCGGATGCGGATGTCCGCGCGCGAAAACGTCACCCAGCCATATCCGGTCTCGTTGCTGCTCATCTCTGCAGGGCGCATCGGCTCGAGCGCAAGGGCGATCGTGTCCTTGAGCGGCGTATCGGTACGGCCCGACAACGCTGACGCGAGCTTCATCATGTCCGCCAGGGTCGACCGCCAGCTGCCGAGGCCGGAGAGATTGACGGGAATCTCCCAGGGAACCGTGGGCTCGTAGGGAAGCGAGTGCGGCGTCACGATGCGCTTGCCCTGATCGTCGGATCGGACGAGCGTGGTGTCGGTCATTCCCAGCGGATCGAGGATGCGCTCCTTCAACAGGGCATCGAAGGGCTTGCCGGCGTGGCGCGCCAGCATCTCGGAAAGCCACATGAACCCGAAGTTCGAGTACCCGGCGGTCTTGCCGATGGGCCGAGCAAGCTCGGTGCGCGCGAGCGCCGCGTAGAGCGCGTCGGCATCGAAATCGGCGTAGGGATTGCGGGGGTTTGCCGGCTTGAATCCGGGCGGAAGACGCGGCAGGCCCGACGTTTGCGTCACGATGTCGCGCAGCGTGATGCCGTTGCCCTCGAATGCGGGGAGCTTCGCGCCGGGACGCGAGTACTTCGACGCGGGATCGTCGAGCGATACCTCGCCGCGGCGCACCATGTCGGCCAGCAGGAGGCCCGTGAGGCCCTTCGTGATCGAACCGATCTCGAAGCTCGCATCGCGTCCGAAGGGCGCCTCGCCCAGGCCGCTGGTGCAGGCGAAGATTTCCTCCTTCGCGGCGCCGACGACGCCCACCGCGATGCACGCGGGCGACTCGGACGCGTCGAGACGCTCCCGCACGATGGGTCCGATGCCGCTCTCGTACGTGCTTTCGGCGGCGGCGCAGATCGAGAGAGCGAGGGCCGCGCACGTGGCGCACGGGCCTCTCATGAGGGCGTTCATCGGCGCCATTGTAAGTCCGATGATTGCCGCGCAGCGTCGGAGTTCCCTGCGGAACGGGTGGTCGATTTGTTGACGGCGGTCAAGCCCGGGGGCTTCGGCGCGGCTAGTCTGGGTGTGTCATCCGGAGAACGCCATGACCGACATCGACCTCGAAGTCAGCGCGCTCCTTGTCGAGCGCCGCGTGATCGATTGGAAGCCGTATCTCGCGGGCGCGGGCATCGGCGTGTTGAGCTGGGTCGTCTTCGCGGTTGTCGCGGCGCCGATCGGCATCACGACGGCGATGTCGCAGGTCGCCGGCGGAATCGCGAGCCTGTTCATGGGCGGCGACGCCGTGGCGCAAAACGCCTACTGGAAAGTGCATTCCTTCAAGCTGGACTATGGAACGCTCTTCCTGGTCGGCACATTCCTGGGAGCTCTCGCATCGGCCCTGGCCTCGCGGACCTTCCACGTCGAAATCGTGCCGGGCGTCTGGCAGGAGCGCTTCGGCGTTTCCCCGACGCGCCGCATGATCGCGGCGCTCGCCGGCGGCGCGCTCGTCATGTACGGCGCGCGCATGGCGGGCGGCTGCACCAGCGGCAACGGCATCTCGCAGGGATTGCAGCTCGCGGTCGTCGGCTGGACGTTCCTCGCGGTGATGTTCCCCGTGGGCGTCCTCACCGCCTGGATGTTGTTCGGACTGCGCGCACCGCGCTGAGAAAGCGAGAACCCATGTTCCCCGTCGCCGGCAACTTCGCGCTCCTCCTCGCAGTCGTCTTCGGCGCCGCCTTCGGATGGCTCCTCCATCGCGGGCGCGTCACCGACTACGACACGATCATCAACCAGTTCAGGCTGCGCGACTTCACCGTGCTCAAGGTGATGGTGACCGCCATCGTCGTCGGCGGCATCGGCGTCTTCGTGCTCGTCCAGCTCGGAGGCGCGCAGCTTCACGTGCGTGACGCGAACATGCTCGGCACGATCGCCGGCGCGGCCATCTTCGGCGTCGGCATGGTGCTCTACGGTTATTGCCCCGGCACCGGTCTCGCCGCGGTCGGCACCGGCAGCGTCCATGCGCTCGTCGGCGTGCTCGGCATGCTGATCGGCGCGATCGCGTACGCGCTCTCGTTCGACTGGGTGCGCGACAACGTGCTATCGGTCTGGAAGCTGGGCCCGATGACGCTTTCGGACGTGACCGGCCTGCCCCCGGTGGCCATTCTCTTCGCACTGGCCGTCGCGGCCGTCGGGGCCTTCGGCGCCCTCGAATGGAGTGACCTGGAGCGCGCTTAGACCGGCCGTGCCGGCGGCGAGGCCCGGAAATCCGCAGGCTGTAAGATCCCGGGGTGAACGCCATGCGCGCCATTCGTTGCCTTGCGATCGCATGGGTCGCCCTGCTCCTCGCGGCCTGCGCAACGACGCAGAGCGCGCCCACGGCGGTGCGGGAGGCCCTCGCGCCGTCGGGAAAACTGCGAATCGGCGTCTACGCCGACAGCCCCATCTCGCTGCTGCGTGATCGCGCGACCGGCGAAGCCAGGGGCGTCGCTCACGATACCGGCCGTGAAGTTGCGAGGCGCCTGGGCGTTCCCTTCGAGGTGATCGAATTTCCGCGGGTCGCGGAAGTCCTCGCGGCGCTGAAGACGGGCGCGGTCGACATCACCGTCACCAACGCCACCGCCGTGCGGGCGAAGGATGTGGATTTCACGCCACCCCTCCTGCTGCTCGAGCTGGGGTACCTTGCGCCTCCGGGCTCGCCGGTCTCGTCGATCGCCGACGCGGATCGCCCCGGCGTTCGCATCGGCGTGACGCAGGGAAGCACTTCCTCGAGCACGCTTCCGCGCCAACTCAAGAATGCGACGATCGTCCCCGCGCCCTCGATGAAGAGCGCCATCGAGATGCTCGCGTCGCATCGGGTCGATGCGTTCGCGACCAACAAGGCGAATCTCTTCGAGATGGCCGATGGCGTGCCCGGCTCGCGAGTGCTCGCCGGCAATTGGGGCGTCGAGCACCTGGCGATCGCGATTCCGAAAGGCCGAATCCAATCCATGGGGTGGCTCGTAGCATTCGTCGACGAGGCCAGGCGCGACGGCTTCGTCACCCGCGCCGTCGAAAGGGCGGGCCTGCGCGGCACCGCCCCGGCCGAAGCAAGGTGATCCTGCGGTAAGACGGGGCTGACCTGAAGTCCTTTCAGACGTGATCGATCTTCCCAGGATGACCATGAACAAACATGCCGTTCCCGTACTGATACTGACCGCCACCGTTCACCTTGCCGCCGCCGCCGCGGTTGCCGAGCCTGCCGGAATCTCCGACGCGCTTCGCGCACCTGCGGGCGAGCAACCCGATTTCATGTTGAATGCGCGCGGCGTGCAGATCTACGCGGAGTACGACGTCTTCGAGGAAGATCGGCGCGCGCCCGAGCGCCGCCGCGCCGTCTCGAAAGCGTTTCTCTCCGATCTGCGCGACCTCAAGATCAACGATCTCGTCGTCCACATCGATCACGGCATCGGCGTCTTCGTCGGCTTGAAGCAGATCGGCATCGGCAGCGACTCGATGCAGGAGTTCCTCGAGCTGCGCTATGCGGGCGACGACAAGCTGTTCGTGCCGGTCGAGCGGCTGGATCTCGTGCAGAAGTACACCGGCGCCACGCGGCAGCCGGTCGATCGACTGGGCGGCGCGTCGTGGGAGCGCGCCAAGACGCGCGTCAAGAAAGCGATGCGCGACATGGCCGAAGAGCTGATCAAGCTCTACG
>JADGRS010000477.1 GCA_017880705.1 Burkholderiales bacterium | reverse complement strand
TCGCCCATGCGGTAGAAGAGCAGCATGTCGGGGTACTCCGCCTTGAGGGCGAGGTACTGCTGCATCATCGGGGTGTGGGCGGAGCCGGGCGCTTCGAGCTTCATCGGCGCCTATTGTAGTCGGGCATGGCGACCGCTAAATGACTAGTGCAGCTTCACCTTGGGCTCGGTCTGCCGGCGGATCCAGCGCGCGAGGGTGTCGAGCGCCATGCGCCAGAATCCGAAGAGCGCCCACACGTGCTGGCGATAGAGCGACAGGTAGAAGAGCTTCGCGAGCCATCCCTCGACGCGGAACTTCTCGCTCGAGATGAATCCCATGAGCTGGCCCACGGTGTCGTAGCCGCCCAGCGAGACGAGCGAGCCGAAATCGCGATAACGGAACGGCCGCGGCGCTTCACCGGCGAGGCGGCGCTTCATCGTGCGCACCATGTGGAGCGCCTCCTGGTGCGCGGTTTGCGCCCGCGGCGGAAGGAACTTGCCGTCCTTCCACGCGCAGGCGGCGCAATCGCCGAGCGCGAACACGTTTGCGTCCCGGGTGGTCTCGAGCGTGGGCTTGACCACGAGCTGGTTGATGCGGTTGGACTCGAGGCCCGCGAGATCCTTGAGGACCTCGTTGCAGCGGATGCCCGCGGCCCACACCGTGAAGTCGGCCGCAATCTCGCGTCCGGTGACGGTCTTGATGCGGCTCCCGGTGACCTCGACTACCTTTTCCGCGGTGAATACGTCGATGCCGAGATCCTTCAGCACTGCCGTCGTCCCCTCCGCGATGTGATCGGGCAACCCCGGGAGGATGCGCGGGCCGGCCTCGACCACCGCGATGTGGATCTGGCGCTCGGGATGGAAATTCTCGAGGCCGTAGGCGGCCAGCACGCGGATCGTGTTGTGCAGCTCCGCCGCGAGCTCGACGCCGGTGGCGCCCGCGCCGACGATCGCGATGTGGATCACGCGGCCGTCGTCGGAAAAGTTCGCATGGAAGCAGGCGTTCACCATGCGCCGATGGAAGAGGTGCGCCTGCCACGCGTTGTCGATGGTGAATGCGTGCTCGCGCACGCCCGGCGTGCCGAAGTCGTTCGATTCGCTGCCGATCGCGACGACGAGCGTGTCGTAGGCGATGCGCCGCTCGGGGAGGATTTCCTCGCCCTCGTCGTCCTTCACCGCCGAGACGATGACATGGCGCGTCTCGCGCTCGAGCCCGGCGAGCGCTCCCTGCGAGAAAGTGAAGTGGTGCCAGCGCGCCTGCGCGAGATAGTCGAGCTGGTGCTGGTGGATGTCCATGCTGCCCGCGGCCACCTCGTGAAGCAGCGGCTTCCACAAGTGGGTGCGCGCGCGGTCGACGAGCGTCACATGCGCGCGGTCGTGTCTCCCGAGCTTGTCGCCGAGGAGCGTCGCGAGCTCGAGGCCGCCCGCGCCGCCGCCGACCACGACGACGCGGTGCGGATGCGGAGCGCTTGCGGTGGCGTGCGGCAAGGGCGCGATGGGAGTTCGGCTAGGCGGACGCCGCGGCCTCGCCGCGTTGCTTGAGCGTCTGCAGGATAGAAGAGAAGATCTTGGCGTTGGAGGCGACGACGCGTCCGCTCTCGATGAAGCCGTCCTCGCCGTTCAGGTCGCCGATGAGTCCTCCGGCTTCGCGCACCAGGAGCGCCCCGGCCGCGATGTCCCACGGGGAGAGGCCGATCTCCCAGAAGCCGTCGATTCTTCCCGCCGCGACCCAGGCAAGGTCCAGCGCCGCGGCGCCGGGGCGGCGGATTCCCGCGCAGCCCATTGTCATGTTCCGGAACATGCGCAGGTAGTCGTCGAGGTGGTCCACCTCGCGGAACGGAAAGCCCGTTCCCATCAGCGCATCTTCCAGGCGATCGGTCTTGCTCACGCGAATGCGCCGGTCGTTGAGGTAGGCGCCCACGCCCTTGGTCGCGGTGAAGAGCTCGTTGCGATTGGGATCGAAGACGACTGCTTGCTGCGGCGTGCCCTTGTGCAGGAGCCCGATCGACACGCAGTACTGCGGAAAGCCGTGGAGGAAGTTGGTGGTGCCGTCGAGCGGATCGATCACCCAGACGTATTCGGCGTCCGCATCGCGCGAGCCGCTTTCCTCGGCGAGGATCCCGTGCGAGGGATAGGCCTCGCGCAGCACCGCGATGATGGCCTCCTCGGCCGCGTGATCGACCTCGGAGACGAAATCGTTCTGGCGCTTGCTCCGCACCGTGAGCTTGTCGAGGTCGAAGGAGGCGCGGCTGATGATGCTGCCCGCCTTGCGCGCGGCCTTCACGGCCGTGTTGAGCATGGGATGCATGGAAAGGGGCGTGGGGCTCGAGGGCCGCCGCCGGGCAGGCGCGGCGCGATGCGTGATTTTACTCGGGATCGGGCGTTCGAATCCGGCACAATCGCCCGCATGGATGAATTCCCCCTGCGCGAGCGCCTTGCCGTCGTCCTTTCGCGCCCGAGCCATCCGGGCAACATCGGCGGCGCCGCGCGCGCGATGAAGACCATGGGGCTGTCGGACCTTCGCGTGGTGGCGCCGAAGCGCTTTCCCGATCCCGAAGCCGTGGCGCTCGCAAGCGGCGCCGCGGACGTGCTCGAGGGCGCACGCGTCTTCGAGAAGCTCGAGGATGCCATCGCCGATTCGATCCTCGCCGTGGGATTCAGCTCGCGCCCGCGCGATCTCTCGCACCCGCCGCTGGCGCTTCGCGGGGCGGCGCCCGCGATCGTGGACGCATGCGCGAG
>JADGRS010000476.1 GCA_017880705.1 Burkholderiales bacterium | reverse complement strand
GTCACCGTCGGCCTGCAGGCCGATCGCTGGCCGGTGTCCGACGTGAACCTGCAAGGCACCGGCATTTCGTACGGGCTCACGCTCTCCGTGCCGCTGCATGTGCGCCACGCGAACGAGGGCGAAGCCGCGCGCGCATCGGCCGATCTCGAAACCGCCCGCGCGGTGCTCGCGCGCGCGCAGGCGCAAGCCGACGCGGAAGCGCGCCTCGCCGAAGCGGACCTGCGCAACGCCCGCGAGCGCCGCGCGCGCCTCGAGACCGAAGTGCGCCCGGTCGCGCGCGATGTCGCCGAGGCCGCCGAATTCGCATACAAGCGGGGCGCGAGCGGCGTCCTCGATCTGCTCGACGCGCGCCGCTCGGTGAAGGCGGTCGAGCTGGACGAAGCGCAGGCGCGCGCCGAGGCGGCGAAAGCGTGGGCGCGCCACGAGGCAGCGCTCGAAACCCTCGAGGAAGCCGGCCGATGAAGGCTCAGTCGTCCATCGAAGCGCTCTACGCGCTCGTCTTCGCCGTGTGCGTGTTGCTGGCGCTCTTCCTCCTGACGTCGTGCGGCGCGAAGGAAGCCGCCGCACCCGAGATGCAGCCGGTCGCGAAAGGGCAGTCCGTCGTCTTTCCGAAGGGCAGCCCCGGGGCCGAGCGCCTCGGGGTCGAGCGCGTCGAGGCCCCCATGGAGCGCGACCTCGTGCTGCCCGCGCGCCTCACGTGGGACGAGGACCGCACGGTGCGCATATTTCCGCCCTTCGCGGGCCGCGTGACGCGCGTCATCGCGAAGGTCGGCGATCGCGTCGCCGCGGGCCAGCCCCTGGTGGAAATCATGTCGCCGGATTTCGGCCAGGCCCAGGCGGACGCGCGCAAGGCCCAGGCCGACCTCGCGCTCGCGACGCAGGCCCTCGATCGCCAGAAGGACCTCAACGCGCACGGCGTCTCCGCCGCGAAGGACCTGCAGCAATCCGAGGCCGATTACGCGCGCGCGCGCGCCGAGGCCGATCGCGCCGTGGGCCGGCTCACGAATTACGGCCAGCTCGTCGGCAACGACAACCGCTTCGTGCTGAAAAGCCCGGTCGCCGGCACGGTCGTCGAGCGCAACCTCAATCCGGGGCAGGAGCTGAGGCCCGACCAGCCCGGGGCGCCGCTCTTCGTCGTCACCGATCCCACGCGCCTGTGGGCCGTGATCGACGCCACCGAGGCGGACCTGCCCGTGCTGAAGCTCGGCATTCCCCTGGTGATCTCGAGCAACCAGTTTCCCGATGACGCGTTCTCGGGAGAGCTCACCCAGCTCTCGGATTTCGTCGATCCCGTCACGCGCACGGTGAAGGTGCGCGGCGTCGTCCCCAACGCCAGTCGCATCCTGAAGGGCGAGATGTACGTCTCCGCGCGCGTGAAGGTTCCGAAGGGCGACTATCCCACGGTGAATCCCAAGGCGGTCTATCTGTCGGGCGTGCGCAACTACGTGTTCGTGCGCAGCGACGCCAACACGTTCGTGCGCAAGCCCGTGCGCGTCGGCCGCGAGGCCGACGGGCGCGTTCCCGTCTTCTCCGGGTTGAAGGAGGGAGACGAGGCCGTCGTCGCGGGCAACCTCTTCCTCGAGCAGATTCTCTCGTCCGCGCGCCCCGAGGGCGGCGCAACGGCGAAGAAGTGATGAACGGCGTCGCGGCAACATGATCCGCCGCATCGTCTCCTTCTCGCTGCACCAGCCGCTCTTCGTCTTTCTCGGTGCGCTGATCTTCGCGGTCATGGGCGTGATCGCGTTCGAGGCGCTTCCGGTCGAGGCGTTCCCGGACGTGTCCGACACCCAGGTGAACGTGATCGCGCTCTATCCGGGGCGCGCCGCCGAGGAGGTCGAGCGCCAGGTGACGATTCCGATCGAGACCGCGCTCTCTTCGGTGCCGAACGTCGTGCGCGCGTTCTCGCACACGCAGTTCGGGCTGTGCTTCATGATCCTCACCTTCAACGAGAAGCCGAACGACCAGCTCGTGCGCCAGCAGGTCCTCGAGCGCCTGCGCGGCGTGGACCTGCCGCCGGGCGTGGAGCCCGAGATGGCGCCGCTCGCCACGGCCATCGGCGAGATCTTCCGCTTCCGCCTGCGCGGCGATCACCTCACCTCCCAGGAGCTGAGGACGCTGCAGGACTGGGTCGTCGAGAAGCAGATGCGCCTCGTGCCCGGGGTCGCGGACGTCGTCACCATGGGCGGGACCATGAAGCAGTACGAGGTGAGCCCCGACCTCGCGAAGATGCGCGACTACAAGGTGACGCTCGCGCAGCTCTTCACGGCGCTTTCGCGCGCCAATGCGAACGCGGGCGGCGGCGCCGTGACCCAGGGCCGCCAGCAGTTCCTGGTGCGAAGCCTCGGCAGCTTCCTCTCCTCGGCGGACATCGGGCAGGTGGTGGTCGCCGAGAACAAGGGAACGCCCTTGCTGGTGAAGGACATCGCCGACGTGCGCGTGGGATCGGCGCCGCCGCAGGGGCTCGCGGGCCAGGACGAGGCCGACGACATCGTGAACGGCATCGTCGTGATGCGCAAAGGCGAGAACCCGTCGCGCGTCCTCGAGGCCCTGAAGGACAGGATCGCGTACATCAACGCGCAGGTGCTGCCCAAAGGTGTCGAGATCGTCCCGTACTACGACCGGTCCTGGCTCATCGGCAAGACGCTGCGCACGGTCTTCACCAACCTCACCGAGGGCGCGATGCTGGTGATGCTGGTGCTCTTCATCTTCCTCGGCAACCTGC
>JADGRS010000475.1 GCA_017880705.1 Burkholderiales bacterium | reverse complement strand
GTGAAGCGAACTGGCCCAAGATGGACGCTGCGATCAAGAAAGTGAACGACGCGCGCGCCGCCGGCGTGAACATCAGCGCGAATATGTATACATACCCTGCCGGCGGGACCAGCCTCGACGCGATGATCCCCCCATGGGCCCACGAAGGCGGCTTGAAGAAGATGAAAGAGCGACTTCAGGATCCGGCGCTTCGCGCGCGCATCGTCACCGAGATGCGAACGCCTGCCGAGAGCTGGGAGAACCTCGGACTGTTAGCGGGCTCGCCGGACCGAATTCTTCTCGCAGCCTTCGGAAGCAATGCCCTGAAACCTCTGACCGGGAAATCACTCGGCGAGGTGGCCAGGATGAGGGGGAAATCGGCGGAAGACACCGCCGTCGATCTCGTGATCGAAGACGATGGCGCGACCGGCGCGATCTTCTTTCTCATGTCCGAGGAGAACATCCGCAAGGGGATTGCACAACCGTGGGTGTCGCTCGGATCGGATGAGGGGTCGCCGGCGCCCGAAGGCGTCTTCCTGAAATCGAATCCGCATCCACGGGCATATGGGAACGTCGCGCGTCTGCTGCGCAAGTACGTGCGCGAGGAAAAGGTGATGCCGCTTCAGGAGGCAGTCCGCAGGCTCACGTCATTGCCGGCCAGGAACCTCAAGATCGATCGCCGCGGGCTTCTGCAGCCGGGCTATTTCGCCGATGTGGTCGTATTCGATCCCGACTCCGTCAGCGATCACGCCACGTTCGAGAAGCCGCACCAATACTCCACGGGCGTAAGCGATGTGTTCGTCAATGGAGTGCAGGTTGTGCGCGACGGTGAACACACCGGCGCGAAGCCGGGGCGTGTGGTGCGGGGGCCGGGGTACAGCAAGGGATCGCGCTGACGCTCAGCGCCAGCGCGGCTCTACCAGCGCATCCTCAGCTGAAGTCGACTGGCGGCTTCGGCTTCGCCGCAACATGACCGCGCGCTCGCGCAACACTTGTTGCAGGCGAAATCGCCGCCGTGTTATGTTCGGCCGCATGAGCGCACGGTCCGCGGTTCCCCTCGACGTCCGCCTTGAAGAGAACCGGAACCGGCTCACTCCGCGACGGCACAAGCTGATCGAGACCATCCTGGAAAGGGCGGACGAGACTTTCTTTCTGTCGTCGCGAGAGCTGGCCAAACTGCTCGACGTGGACGCGGCGACGATCGTACGGACGATCCAGGCACTGGGCTACGATCGCTTTGCCGATTTCACCGCCGATCTCCGGCGGTACTTCCTTGCGCGCATCACGCCCTACGCGGTGTTGAAGGCGGAAACGAAAAAGGGGCGAACCGTCGCCGACCACGTGACCCGCAGCCTCGATCGCGATCTCGACAACGTGACGAAGCTCAAAGAGCGCCTCGACACCGGCGGGTTGACGGATCTCGTCAGGAAGATTCACACGGCGTCGCACATTCTCGTGGTGGGGGTCGATCTCGCCGCATCGCTGTCGTGGCTGCTCGCCTATGCCCTCGTACCGCTCGGCTTCAGCGCCGAGGCTCCGGTCGGCAGCGCGGGAAATGTGCGACACAAGGTTCGCGTCCTTGGCAAGAACGATTTGTTGATCGTCATCAGCTTCGGTCGATGCCTGCGAGAGTCGGTCGAGGCGGCCATCAGCGCGCGCGAAAGAGGCGTGCCGACGTTCGGCATCACCGACGGGCCGGCCACGCCCATCGCGCTGCATTGCGACCGCTCCCTCATCGTCACGACCGGCAGCCCTCTCTTCACAGGCTCGTACGTCGCGCCGGTCGCACTCATCGACGCCATCCTCACGGCCTGCTCGCAGATCCGGCCCAGCCGATCCCTGTCGAAGCTGCGGCAGAGCGAAGAAGAGTACTTCTCCGGCGACCGCTTCTATCAGGAGCCGGCAGGAAGGCGCGGACAGCGCAAGCAACAGTTGTTGCGACAACGTTGACATTGCGCAACCAGCGTTGTAAATACGGTCCGACCTCGCGGTGCGGCAGATCGCACTCTGATCGGCGATAGGCGATCGGCAAGGTGCCGTCCGACCTCGGGATGAGGAGGAAACCGGTGGACCACGGACTGCCGCGCACGCTCGGCCTTCGCGATCTCACACTGCTGGTCATCGGCACCGTGATCGGTTCGGGGATCTTCCTCGTGCCTGGTGCCGTGCTCGCTCAGGTGCATGGATCCGTTCTTCCCGCTCTGCTGGCGTGGATCGCCGGCGGCGCATTGTCGATGCTCGGCGCGCTCACCTTCGGCGAGTTGAGCGCCGCGAATCCGAGGGCCGGTGGGATCTATGTGTACCTGCGCGATGCCTTCGGCGCGTTCCCGGCCTTTCTGTTCGGATGGGCGCTCTTCTTCGCGATCGGTGGCGGCGCGAACGCCGCGCTCGCGACGGCCTTCAGCGCTAATCTCGCTCAAGTCATTCCCATGTCCACGACGACGGAGAAACTGCTGGCGGTGGGAATGATCGCGCTCGTGACGATTGTCAACGTGCGCGGAGCGCGCCAGAGCTCCAATCTGCAGAACTGGATGACCACCGTCAAGGTGGGCACGATCGTGCTGATGAGCGTCGTGCTCCTGTCCCTGGGACGAACTTCCGCCGGCACCGTTGCGAACTTACGGTCCGCCGGATCGGATGGCCACCTCTGGTCGGGTTTCGGCCTGGCCATGCTCGGCGTCTTGTGGGCGTACGAGGGATGGCAGTATGCGACATTCAGCGCGGGCGAGACGATCGATCCGCAGCGCAACTTCCCCC
>JADGRS010000474.1 GCA_017880705.1 Burkholderiales bacterium | reverse complement strand
GAAGTCCTGCTGGTCGTCACCCATCGCCGCCTCCCGAACCGCAACACGATGCTCCAGGTCGCGGGCGGCTGGGACGCGCATGTGGGCATCCTCGAGGACCGCCTGAACGGCGTCGAGCCGCGGCCCTTCTGGACCACGCACGCGAGACTCAAGCGCGAGTACGAGGCGAAGCTATGAGCGCCAAGGAGAAGAAGATGAGCGAGCCGGTGTATCCGAACGAAAGCAAGGAGTATCGCAAGGCACGCGAGGCATTGCTCAAGGACGAGCAAGAGCTTGTCGACAGAGTAAAGGCCGTGGCGGCAAAACGCCGCAAGCTTCCTCCGGGCGGGCAGTTGAAGGAGGACTACGTCTTCCAGTGGGCCAACGATGGGAAAGTCGGAAAGAGCGTGAAATTTTCCGAGCTCTTCGGAGACAAGAAGACGCTCCTGCTCTACTCGTTCATGTACGGCCCGGGCTGGGACAATCCGTGCCCCTCGTGCACGTCGCTGATGGACGGGTTCGATCGAAGCTCATACCAGGTCACTCGAGACGCGGCGTTCGTCGGGATCGCCAAGGCGCCGGCCGAAAAGATCAACGCATGGGCGAAGAAGCGGGGGTGGTCGCAGATCGCGATGGTTTCCGGATTCGAGTCCCCCTTTCAAGCCGACTACAAGTGCCAGGGAGACTCCGACGACATGCAATGGCCGGTGATGCATGTATTCAGGAAGCAGGGTGGAAAGATCCATCACTTCTGGGCAACCGAGCTGGATTCGAATCATGTCGACACGGTGTGGCCCTATTGGAATCTCATGGACTTCACGCCGGAGGGGCGGCCGGACATTCCCGTTCCGCCGCAGGAGTTCAGGTCCAAGTTCCTGGAAAAGAACTACCTGAACAAGGACTGATCACAAGCAGATTCGCGCCCTACCAGAGCAATGGCGCTACACCTGCCACCGCAAGCGCGAGCAGCAGGAGCAGGCTCTTCCTGCCGGTGCCGCGCGGTGCCAGGGTATACGCGTAGATTCCCTTTACTGCGTTGTTGCTGGCCGCGGCGATGAGAATGGCTGAGGCGGCGTATCCGGAAGCCATCGATCCGGGGGCGGACTGGGTCATGCTCAAGATGAACGGGTCGACGTCCGTGACGCCCATGACGGCGGCAAGCGCATACACGCCCGACCTTCCAAGGTACTCGACCGCCAGGTGACTCGCGACCAGCATCGCTACGAAGAGCGTGGCAAATCCGAGCGCGGCGCCGATCTCGAGCGGGTTCTTGGGTTCATGGTCCGTGCTCGGCGTGCCCGAGCTCGGATCGTCCCGTCGCGACCACAGCCAACCGCCGGTGATGCTCGCGGCGGCCAGCGCTAAGAATATCGGCGCCAGCTTCGACATGAGCTCTCGATTGAACAGCGCGAGGAGCACCGCCAGGCGCAGGTACATCATTCCCGACGCGATCAGGATCGCCCCCGAGACCAGGTATTCGTGCGCGCCGGCAGTCGCCCTTTTCGCAAGGACGACCGTTGTCAGGGTGGACGAATACGCACCCCCGAGGATCGCGGAAAGAAGCAGACCGCCGCGCGCTCGCGTCATCTTCAAGACGACGTAGCTGCCATATGAAATCCCGCTCACCGCCACGACGACCAGCCAGGTCTTGAAGGGGTTGATCCGGAACGGCGTGAACTCCTGGTTCGGAACGATCGGCAGGATGACGGCCGTCAGGAGCAGAAACTTCGTGAAGGCGAAAATGTCTTCGGGCGCGATGCGTTTGGCCAGGCCCTCGAGCGCCGTCTTCAGCTCGAGCAGGATCATGCTGGCGACGCTCAGCGTCGTCGCGATCCAGAACTGCTCGTGCGACACCAGTGCGCCGATGAGATAGGTCGCCAGCGCCGACATTTCGGACGTCACACCGGCTGCCTTCAGTGTCGTGAGCTTGTGCCAATACGAAAGCAGCAGAAATGCGCTGATCGCGACAAAGCCCGCCGCCACTACCCAGAGCTGGCTGCCCGACAACAGGGCGGCGGCGTAGCCGATCAAGCCGATGAGCGGAAACGTCCGAACGCCTCCGAAGCCGCGGTGGGCGTCGTCCCCGATGTGTTCCTCGCGCTCCAGGCCGACCAGGAAGGACAGGAAGAGCACGAGCAGGATCTTGAATCCCTCGGGGGGAAGCCAATCGAAGGCGGGGATCGATTCAGGCACGGTGATCAGGGTCTCGAGCTGGCAAGGCGTTCTTCCATGTTCACGACGGAGCGATACCGATCGTGCCAGACCGTCCTTGAGTCGAGCAAGGGGCCCGGGAGTCCATTTGCGCTTTTCCTTTCGGGGGCGTTGAATAAGAGTTGCGCGAGCCCGCGCTCGTGTCTGTGCTCCAGCGTACGGAGTGACTTCAACCAGGATTGACCTCGATGAAGACGCGCCAACCTTCGTGGTTTCGCAACGCTTGCGTGGTCGCCGCCGCAGTCCTGGTGTCCGTACTCGCGGCGTGTGCGACTCCCGCGGCGCGGGACGCCGCGGTTTCCACCGAGCAATACCGCGCCCTCCTTGCGGATCCGGTCCGCACCGACCGCGACCGGCGCATGGACGAGTCGCGCCATCCCGTGGAGCTGCTGCAGTTCGCGCAGGTGCGCCCCGGGATGCAGGTGCTCGATGTCGCCACCGGCGCCGGCTATACCTCGCAGCTGCTCGCGCTCGCCGTCACACCCTCCGGGACGCTCTGGGCGCAGACACCGCAACCCGGTGCGGCGCTGAACGAGCGCGTCGCCGC
>JADGRS010000473.1 GCA_017880705.1 Burkholderiales bacterium | reverse complement strand
CCGCGGCCGCTTCGTTGGACAGGATCCTCATTCTAGACTTCGGTTCCCAGGTCGCACAGCTGATCGCCCGCCGGGTGCGCGAATCCGGCGTGTACTGCGAGCTCCATCCCCACGACGTGGACGCCGAATTCGTGCGCGCGTTCAATCCCCGCGGCGTGATCCTTTCCGGAAGCCATGCGTCCGTCACCGAGGAGGAGACCGCGCGCGCGCCGCAAGCCGTCTTCGAGCTCGGCGTTCCGGTGCTGGGCATCTGCTACGGGATGCAGACCATGGCCGCGCAGCTGGGCGGCGCCGTCGAGCCCGGCAAGGTGCGCGAGTTCGGCTACGCGGAGGTGCGCGCGCGGGGGCACTCGCGCCTCCTCGAAGGCATCCAGGATCGCGTGAACGAGAAGGGTGAGGCGTTCCTCGACGTGTGGATGAGCCACGGCGACAAGGTGACGAAGCTTCCGCCCGGCTTCAAGGTCATCGCGGAGAATCCCGCGTGCCCGCTCGCCGGCATGGCCGACGAGTCGCGGCGCTTCTACGCCGTGCAGTTCCATCCCGAGGTCACCCACACGAAACAGGGCAAGGCGATCTACACGCGCTTCGTCCACGAGATCTGCGGCTGTGGCGCGCAATGGAACATGCCGCAGTTCGTGCCCCAGGCGGTCGCGCGCATTCGCGAGCAGGTGGGCCGCGACGAGGTGATCCTCGGACTTTCGGGCGGCGTCGATTCGGCGGTCGCCGCAGCGCTCATCCACAAGGCGATCGGCGCGCAGCTCACGTGCATCTTCGTGGACACCGGGCTCTTGCGCCTGAACGAAGGCGACCAGGTGATGGAGACCTTCGCGAAGCACCTCGGCGTCAAGGTCGATCGCGTCAACGCGTCGACCGAGTTCTACGCGGCGTTGAAGGGCATCTCGGATCCGGAGGAGAAGCGCAGAGTAATCGGTCGCGTCTTCGTGGAAGTGTTCCAGCGCGAGGCGAAGAAGCTTCCGTCGGCGCGATGGCTCGCGCAGGGAACGATCTACCCCGACGTGATCGAGTCCGCGGGGACGAAGACCAAGAAGGCGGTGACCATCAAGTCGCACCACAACGTGGGCGGCCTTCCCGACAGCCTGCACCTGAGGCTCCTCGAGCCGTTGCGCGAGCTCTTCAAGGACGAAGTGCGCCTGCTCGGAATCGAGCTCGGATTGCCGCGCGAGATGGTGTTTCGCCATCCCTTCCCGGGGCCCGGCCTGGGCGTGCGCATCCTCGGCGAAGTGCAGGCCGAGTATGCGCAGCTGCTGCGGCGCGCCGATGCGATCTTCATCGAGGAGCTGCGCGCGGCGAAGAACGAGGAAGGCGTGACCTGGTACGACCAGGTCGCCCAGGCGTTCGCGGTCTTTCTCCCGGTGCGCTCGGTAGGCGTGATGGGCGACGGGCGCACCTACGAGCACGTGGTCGCGCTGCGTGCGGTCGCCACCACCGATTTCATGACCGCCGACTGGGCGGAGCTGCCGCATTCGCTCCTGGGAAGAGTCTCGAGCCGGATCATCAACGAGGTGCGCGGCATCAACCGCGTCGTCTACGACATATCGTCGAAACCGCCCGCAACCATCGAGTGGGAATAGGCCATTGAGACCGCGGAGCAGGGGCCCCGCCTGCGGGGATGCGACCGGGCGAGATGGCCGCGGCCGACATTCTGTCGCGTACCCTCTGTGGAATGGTCAAAGGAGGCCGCCGCGGTGACCGCAGAAGGTCCTGACCTCTCCTTCATGCGCGAGGCGCTCGATCTCGCGTCCGAAGCCGCCGCGGCGGGTGAGGTGCCCGTGGGCGCCGTCGTCGTGAAGGACGGCGAAATCATCGGCCGAGGCTACAACAAGCCGATCACGACTTCCGATCCCACCGCCCACGCCGAGATCATCGCCCTGCGCGATGCGGCGCGCGCGCTCGGCAACTATCGCCTCACGGGCTGCGAGCTCTACGTGACGCTCGAGCCCTGCGCGATGTGCGTGGGCGCGATGGTGCACGCGCGCCTCGCTCGCGTCGTCTACGGAGCGACGGATCCCAAGACCGGCGCATGCGGCAGCATCGTCGACCTTCCGGGCCTCGCGACCTTCAACCATCACGGCCGTTTCGAGGGCGGCATCCTGGCCGACGAATGCAGCGGAGTGCTCAAGCGTTTTTTCGCCGAACGCCGGTAGACTTTGACCATGGATCACCCGCGCTTCGTCCACCTCCGGCTGCATAGCGAGTATTCCATCGTCGATGGCATGGCGCGCGTGGACGACGCGGTCGCCGCGGCCGCCGCGGACGGCATGCCGGCGCTCGCCATCACGGACCAGTCGAATCTTTTCGGGGCGATCAAGTTCTTCCAGGCGGCACGGGCCGCGGGCGTGCAGCCCATCGTCGGCTGCGACCTGTGGATCACGAACGAGCGCAACCGCGACGCGCCGTACCGCGCCACGCTCCTGTGCAAGAGCCGCGAGGGTTACCTCGCGTTGTGCAGCCTGCTCACTCGGGCCCATGCCGAGAACCACTGGCGGGGCCGCGCCGAAGTGCGGCGGGAGTGGCTTCGCAACCTCGAGGGCCTCATCGCGCTGTCGGGCGCCGAGGTGGGAGAGGTCGGTGCGGCGCTCGTCTCGCTCGGGAGAGAAGCCGCGGAAGCGCTCGCGCGACGATGGGCGAACGACTTTCCCGGCTCTTTCTACGTCGAGATCCAGCGGCTCGATCCGGCGAAGAGCGCCGCCTTCGTGCAGGCTTCGGTCGAGCTCGCCG
>JADGRS010000472.1 GCA_017880705.1 Burkholderiales bacterium | reverse complement strand
CGTGAGCTCGATCGAGCTCGACGACGAGAAGAAGGGCGTCGTCGTCACCGCGCACATGGTGAAGCAGGCCTCGAAGGGGCTTCTCGTGGACGACACGCGCTTCTGGGTGGTGCGCCCGCGCATCTCGGGAGGCCGCGTGACGGGGCTCGGAACGCTCTTCGCCGGCGCCTACATCGGGACCGACCCCGGCCATTCGGCGAGCGAGAAGCGCGACTTCGTCGGCCTCGACACGCCGCAGATCGTGACCTCCGACGTGCCGGGGCGCCGCTTCGTGCTCGGCGCCGAGGACCTCGGCTCGATCGACGTGGGATCGCCCGTCTACTTCCGCGGGCTCTCGGCGGGCGAGGTGGTCGCGACCGACGCCGCCGCCGACGGCAAGGAAGTGCTCGTGACCGTCTTCGTGAGCGCCCCCTACGACCGCTTCGTCACCACCGATTCGCGCTTCTGGAACGCGAGCGGCATCGACCTCACGCTCGACGCGTCGGGGGTTCGCCTCAACACGCAATCGCTCGCGACGGTGATCGTGGGCGGCATCGCCTTCGATACGCCGATGGAGCCGGCCGCGGGGCCGCCCACGCGCGCCGAAGCCAACTCGAATTTCGTGCTGTGGCCCGACCGCGCGAATGCGTTGAAGCCGCGCGAGACGGTGATTGAGACGTACACGATGCGCTTCCCGCAATCGGTGCGCGGGCTGCAGGTGGGCGCGCAAGTCGATTTCCGCGGCGTGACGATCGGCGAAGTGTCAAGCATCGACCTCGAATACGATCCGGTGCGCGTGGACTTCAAGACCGCGGTGCGCGTGCGCTTCTTCCCAGAGCGCCTGCAGGCTCGCTCGTACAAGGCCAGCGCGGCGAACAACGAGCTTGCCGACGCCAAGCAACGCATGCAGAAGTTCGTCGCCCACGGCTTCCGCGCGCAGTTGCGCAGCTCCAACCTGCTCACCGGGCAGCTCTTCGTCGCGCTCGATTTCTTCCCGGGGGCGGCGCCGGCCACGATCGACTTCACGCAGGGCGCGCCCGAAATCCCGACGATGCCCGGCAGCCTCGCGCAGCTCGAGGAGTCGATCGGCGTGATCGTGAAGAAGATCGAGAAGATTCCGTTCGACGCGATCGGCGAGGACCTCCGCAAGGCGCTCGCGAGCCTCGACGCGACGTTGAAGACCGTGGACCGCGCCGCCGGCCGCATCGACCGCGACATCGTGCCCGAGCTCAAGGCGACGCTCGAGAACGCGCGCAAGACGTTCGAATCCGCGCAACGCACGCTTTCGCAGGATTCGCCGGTACAAAGCGACCTGCGCGACGCGCTCCAGGAAGTGAGCCGCGCATCCGAGGCGCTGCGCGCCCTCGTCGATTCGATCGAGCGCCAGCCCGACTCCCTCCTCCGCGGCAAGAGGCTCCCATGAAACGCTTTCTCGCGACGGCTTCGCTCGCGCTTCTCGCGGCCTGCGGCACGCCGGCCAAGCTCAACTACTACACGCTCACGGTGCCGCCGGCCTCCTCGGGCGCCTCTCCCGGCGCGGGCGCGCCCAGCGTCTACGTGGGGCCGATCACCATTCCCGAAGCGGTGGACCGTCCGCAGATGGTGAAGCGCGTCGACGCGAACCAGGTCGAGATCGTGGACCTCGACCGGTGGGCCGAGCCCCTGAAGGCCTCGATCCCGCGCCTCGTCGCCGAGATGCTTTCGCGCGAGCTCGGCGGCGCGACGGTGATGACCAGCCGCCAATCGGCGACGCTCGCGTTCGACTATCGCGTGGCGATCGACGTGCAGCGTTTCGATTTCTCGGCGGGCGAAGGCGCGGCGGTGGACGCTCTGTGGACGATCCGCGCGGAGAAGGAAGCGGCGCCCCGCACGGGCCGCTCCTCCGCGCGCGAGCCCGCGGCGGGCGCCGGGCCCGAGGCCATGGCCGGCGCGCAGAGCCGCGCGCTCGAGAAGGTCGCGCGCGAGATCGCGGCCGCGATCCGGGCGATGCCCCGCCCATGATGCTGGACGCCGCCGCGGTCGAGCGCGAGTACAACAATCGCGCGCTCGTTCCCGAGCATCCGGCTTACTTCTCACGCTGGGAGAAGGACTCGGCGTTCGTGCGCGAGACGCTGCCGTGCGCTCTCGATGCGGCGTACGGGCCCGACCCGCGCCATCGCATCGACCTGTTTCCCGCCGCGAATGCGCGCGGCACGCTGGTCTTCATTCACGGCGGCTACTGGCGCTCGCTCGACAAGAGGTTCTTCTCGTGGCTCGCGGCCCCATGGGTCGCGGAGGGCGTGAGCGTCGCGATTCCCAACTACCGCCTCGCCCCCCAGGTGAGCATCGAGGACATCGTGGACGACGCGATCGCCGCGACGAACTGGCTCTTCCGCAGCGGACCGGCCCGCGGCATCGCGACCGATCGCGTGGTGGTCAGCGGACATTCGGCGGGCGGCCATCTCACCGCCGCGCTCTTCGCCGCGGAGGCAAGCCGCCTCGAGTTCGATCCCGGGCGCATCGCGGGCGGCGTCCCTTTCAGCGGCGTCTTCGAGTTCGACCCCCTCCTGCTCTTCAGCTACAACAGCGACCTCAAGCTCGATTCCTCCTCCGTCTCGCGCCTGAACCTCGCCCATCGGACGCGTTCGATCCGCGCGCCGCTCGTGGTCGCCGCGGGCGCCGCCGAGAGCTCCGAATTCCGGCGCCAGTCCCGTCTCCTCGTGCAAGCGTGGCATCCGCAGGCGAGCCTTCTCATGCTTCCCGGCATCAACCACTTCGGCATC
>JADGRS010000471.1 GCA_017880705.1 Burkholderiales bacterium | reverse complement strand
CGGATCGCGGATGCGCATAGAGAGGATGCGGCCGTCGCCATCGACATCCTCGACGTTGAGCCCGTCGACCGGGTCCTCGTCGAACGGATAGGGACGCGTCGACGAGCGGATGTACTTCGGCTTGTCGGCGAGCGCCCATTCCGCGCCGTCGGGATTGATTCGCGGGCACACGTAGAGCGTGCGCGTGTCGAGGAGCCTCGTGACGTCGGCATCGGTGCCGTAGCCCCGCTCGAGCGTGTGCAGGTAGTAGAGGCACGCCGTCGAGGCCGCGAGCTCCGCCGCATGAATGTTGCCGTCGACCCAGAAGGCGGGCTTGTCCGCCGCCGCGCCCTTCGACGCCCGGGTCGCGGTCACCACCCAGATGTCGCGCCCTTCGTGGCTCTTGCCGAGGCTTTCGACCTTGAAGAGATCGGGATTGCGCGCGGCGAACCCTTCGAGGATCGCGGTGAGGTCGTCGTAGCGGTAGAAACGATCGAAGGTGAGCTCCAAGGATGCGTGCCCTTTCCGGTTGTATGGGGAAGCCTAGGCGAGCTGCAACGCGGCCGCCAGGGCGAAGACGATGAGCCAGAGGATGAGCGCGCGCCACAGCAGGCCCTCGAGGCTCGCGAGCGCGTCCTCGCGCGCGAGCTCTCCCGTGCCGAGCGCGGGGCGATCGACGAGCGTCGCGCCGAGGGGAATCGGCTCGCCCAGCCGCGCGCCGAGCGCCCCGGCGCCGCTCGCGAGCACGATGCCCTCTTCGGGCCGCAGCCATGAGGCCGCCTGCGAGCGCCAGGAGAAGAGCGCGTCCTCGAAGTTGCCGACCACGGCGAAGATGAAAGCGCTCACGCGTTGGGCGACCCAGTCGATCGCGAAGAATGCGCGCGCGGCGAACCATCCGAAATCGCGGTCACCGGGCTCGACCAGGTGCTCCCAGCTGCGCGCCGCGCGCAGCGCCAGCGGATAGAGCACGAGACCGACCGGGCCGGGAAGCACGAGGAACCAGAAGAGCGGACCGAAGGTGCCCTGTTGCGCCTCGCGAAGCGCATGCTCGGCGGCCAGGCGGGCGATGGCGCCCGCGTCTTCGGTTTCGATCGGCTCGCCCTGCCATTGCGAGAGGAGATTCGCGGCCGCCGCGACGTTCTGCTCGCGCAGCGCCTTTTCGATCGCCGCGAGCGCCTTGGTCGTCGCGAGGAACCGCAGCGTCCAGTAGAGCACCGCGACGTCGAGAAGCCAGACGACGAGGGGGTGGATCGCCGCCGCGACGCCCGTGGCGAGCATCACCGGGACGAGCACGGCGCCCATGAGCGCGGCCCATGCGAGCACACCCGAATTGCGATCCCCCGCGTTCAACCGCTTCGCCGCCGAAAGGGCCATGCGGCCGTAGAAGGCCATGAGCGGCGCACGGCCCTTCACCGGGTAGGTGTGCTGGGCGAGGAGGCAGGCGAGGATCGCGAGGAGATTCACAGGGCAACGGCGACGGTAGGATCGCGATTATAATTGCCGCTCGCCGCCACGCCCCGCGCGAAGAAGAAGCGGCGCAAAAAAATCCCGGAGGATTGTCAATGCTGAAGAGGCTCTTCGCGGCCGGCGCGATGCTCGCGTTCGCGACCACGTGCGTTGCCCAGGATTTCCCGACCCATGCGATCACGATCGTCGTGCCGTTCGCCGCGGGAGGCCCCACCGACACCGTGACCCGCCTGATCGCGCAGGGCATGACCAAGTCGCTCGGCCAGACGATCATCGTCGAGAATGTCGGGGGCGCGGGCGGAACGATCGGAGTCGAGAAGGTCGCGCACTCGAGGCCGGACGGCTACACGCTCCTGCTCATGCACATCGGCATCGCCACGAGCGCGTCGCTCTACCGCAACCTGCGCTACGACGCGCAGACGGACCTCGACCCCATCGGCCTGGTCATTGACGTGCCGATGACCATGATCGCGAAGCCATCGTTCGCCCCCAAGGACGTGAAGGACCTCAACGCGTACGTGAAAGCGAACAAGGACAAGGTCACCTATGCGCACGCGGGCGTGGGCTCGGCCTCGCACCTGTGCGGCATGCTGTATCTCAGCGCCATCCAGGCGGACGTCACCACGGTGCCGTACAAGGGCACGGGCCCCGCGATGACCGACCTCATCGGCGGCCAGGTGGACTTCATGTGCGACCAGACGACCAACACCACGCAGCAGATCAGGGCCGGAAAGGTGAAGGCGTACGCGGTCACGAGCCCGAAGCGCGTCGCCTCGCTTCCCGACCTGCCGACCTTCGACGAGTCGGGCCTGAAGGGCTTCGAGGTCACCGTGTGGCACGGACTGTGGGCGACGCACGGCACGCCCAAGTCGGTGATCGACAAGCTCGACGCGGCATTGCAGGCGGCGCTGCGCGATCCCGCCACCATCGCGAGGTTCGCCGAGCTCGGCGGAGAGCCGGTCGCGCAGAACCGCGCGACGCCCGACGCGTTGCGCGCGCACCTGAAGAGCGAGATCGAGAAGTGGAGCCCGATCATCAAGAAGGCGGGCGTGTACGCCGACTGAGGCGCGAGACCCGGGTCCAAAAAAATAGCCCCGCCGGGGTCACCGGCGGGGCAAACCGCTCTCGGAGGAGAAACGTCGGCCGCTAGGCCGACGCATATTGCATTGCAGCAAACGTGCCAGTCGATCTCGCCATTCGATTCAAGTAGTTAGCGGCGGGGCTGCGCCGGGAGGAAATTTCGCGCGTCTCCCTTTGGTGCGCGGCCGGCACCATGTTGGCCCTTCGCCCGTGCCGCTAGGAA
>JADGRS010000122.1 GCA_017880705.1 Burkholderiales bacterium | reverse complement strand
GGATCCGCCGCGATGGCGGTCGCCGCGGCGGATATCGTGCCGAGACTGGTGCCCCCGAGCCACACGGGCTTGCCGAAATCCTTGCGCAGCTTTTCGGCGATGCGCCTCCGGTCGGCGACATGGTCGGGGCTCGCGCGGAATCCGGGGTCGAGGTCCTGGCGATCGCTCGGCTTTCCGACGACGGCGACGTTGTAGCCCGCCGCGGCGAAGAGATCGCGGCTGCGCACCAGGAAATTGCTCGATGTCGGCACGCCGTCCTTCATGCCGATGCCGCCCTCGCCGCCCGGCAGCAGCATCACGGTCGCGACCGCATCGGGGCGCTCCATCCACCAGTACGCGACCTTCACGCCCGGACGCGTTTCGATGCCGACGAGGCGGTCCACGGCTGAAGCAGGGAGCGACGCGAACGCCAGCAATGCGATTGCGAGCCTCAACATGGTGACCTCTCGATCGGATGGGTCGTCCCCATTATCGACCAGGCGCGGAATTCAACAACCCGGTGATCGGCCAGGCGGGGAATTCAACAACCCGGTGAGCGACCAGGCGTGGAAGGGGCGGTTCTTCTCGACCCGGGGGACCTCGGCCTCCCTACGGTGAGAGATCTCGCTTCTTACGATTTGCGCTCGAATTCCCCGCGCACCTCCTTATCCGCGGCGAGCGGGGCACCCCCTCCCGAGAAGAACCGCAACCCTTCCACGCCAGGGGTTGATCGAGGGGCGTTGATACTGTGTGCGAGATGCGACGTGCCGATTCAAATGGTGTCGACTCGTTGACATCGCGCCGTCTTGAAACACCGAGCAGGGCTTGGGGAAAAGTTCGAGAGGGCGCCGAGGTGATTGGGAAGTCTGATGCTCCCGCCACTTGTTCGCCCTCGCTCTTCAAGACTGCGTCACTGCCGCCCGGGTCGAACTTTTCGCCGCCCTCACTCGGGGGTGATCGCAACCCCGGGTGCGCGCGGCGGATACCCCTTGAATCCCACGCTGGAACTTGTGTCTGTTGAATGGCCCTATTCGAGGGAGGCCTCGCTGTAGAGGAGCGCGTGCAGCTCGACGTCGGCCTCGAGGCCGAGGAGGGCGGGCTCCTCGCCGTCCACGCTCTTGAACCACACGATGTCGTCGGCCTTCACCACGGTGTCGCCGTCGCCCTCGATGCGCCCGGCTCCGGAGACGATCACCAGGAAGGCGCGCTGGCCGCAGGGCACCTCGAGCGCGACGCGTTTCCCGCCGTCGACGCGAATCGCGAGGAGCGTACGCGCGGCCGATATAGCGCGCACATTCGCGGCGCCCTCGTGGCGGCCCGAGTGCACCTGGACCTCGTATCCCTCGCCGCGCGCGATGGGCGCCCGGGGATCGAGCCATCGCTCGAAACGCGGGGACATCGGGACCGCGCGTTGGATGCGGTCGATTTCGATGGATAACATGGGACAATGGATAGTGATGAATGCTCCGTTGATCACGATCTTATCGGGTAAGCGCCACCGCGCACTCGCCGCAATCGCCGCAATCGCGCTGACGACACTTCCCGCGCTCGCGCAGGACGTTCCCAACCCGCTGGCGCGCAACGCCGACGCGGACCCGCGCAACCTTCTGCAGGGCATCTGGAACGGCGCGAACCTCGAGAATCGCAGCAACTGCTCCGCTGTGCAGAACAACGGCATCCATGGCACCTATGCCCAGTATGCGGTGAGCTTCGACCGGCCGAACGCGATCATGGGCATCGACGAGACGGCGATCACCGGCCTCACGTGCACCTACGTCGGCACCTACAACGACGATCGCTTCCGCCCGCAGTGGACGGGCAACTACGACTGCAGCGACGGCAAGACGGGATCCTTCGTGATGCAGAAGCTCCTCGCCACGCCGAACGAGATGTCGATCCGGCTCGCGATCAAGCTGAACGGCCGCGAGACCTGCGACGTCGACTCGATCCTCGGAGGCTCGCGCTTCTAGCGCCGCAGCGGCAGCGTGATCACGATGCGCGCGCCCTTGCCCGACTCGGGCATCTGCGCGCGGATGGTGCCGCCATGGGCCGTGACGATCGCGCGGCTGATCGCGAGCCCCAGCCCGGCGCCGCGCCGGGTCGCCTGCTTTTCGCCGCGAGTGAACGATTCGAAGATCTCCTCCTCGCGCCCCCGGGGAAGGCCAGGCCCGTCGTCCTCGAAGCTCACCTCGACATCGCCGCCGATCTCGCGCGCGGCGATGGCGAGGTGGGTTCCGGAAGGCGTGTGCTTCGCCACATTGCCGGCAAGGCTCACGAAGACGCGCTGCATGAGCGCCGCGTCGAGGGGAACCTGAGGCAGGTCGGGCGCGAGGCTCACTTCGACCTTGTGCTTGGAGAGCACCGCGCCCAGCGAGCGCAGCGCCGCGTCGACGATGTCGGCGATCGAGCGGCGCTCGAGCTCGAGCTCGACCTCGCCGCTCTGGATGCCCGCCATGAGCATCGCGTCCCGGGCGACGTTCACGTAGTGCACGCGCTCCAGGGCCGTCGCCACGAGCGCGGCAAAGATCTCGAACTGGTGGCGCTGCTCGGGGATGAAGAGGTCGCGCGTGCGCTCGGGCCGCACCGCGAGCACGCCCCGGGTGAGCGTGGGCGACCTGAGCGGCAGAAAGAGGTACTCGTTGCCCGCGAGCGTATCGGTGCCCATGCCCGCCGATTGCGCCTGGTCGAACGCCCACTGCGCGGCCGTGCTGTCGAAGGGATTGGTCATGCCGCGTCCCGTCGGCGAGCCGAGCGTGCCCATGGCATCGGGCACCAGCACCGCGACGCGCGCCTTGAACTGGCGCGACATGAATTCCTCGGTGGTCTCGATCACCCGGGACGTCGTGCCCAGCTGCGCGAGGTCGCGCGCGAACTCGTAGAGCATGCGCGCGCGCTTCTCGCGGTGCGAGGCGACGCGCGCCTGGAAGCGCAGCTGCCCGGCGAGCTGTCCGATGAGGATTCCCGCCGTGAGCATCACGCCGAAAGTGAGGAGGTACTGGATGTCGGCCACCATGAACGAGAAGCGCGGCGGCACGAAGAAGAAATCGAACGCGAAGACGTTAAGTACCGCGGCGAGGATCGCGGGTCCCCTGCCCCACTTCACCGCCAGAAGCACCACATTCAGCATGAAGAAGGTGACGATCGTCGCCAGCTCGATGTTCGGGTAGATCGCGCTCGCGACGGCGGTGGTGAGGGCGCATGCGACGACGGTCCACACGTAGCGCACGCGCTTCTCGCCTGCGCGGCTGCTCTCGACGTCGGCGGCATTGAAGGTGGGCGCCTGCACTTGGGTGCCGGCGTCGGTCCCACCGCGGCCGATCTCGATCACGTCGAGGCTATCCGAGGACGACGCGATCTGGTCGCTCATGCTTCGCCTGAAGGCGAAGCGCTGCGGCCTGCTCCTTCCCACCACGACGCGCGCGATGTTGTTCTCTCCCGAATAGTCGACGATCGCTTCGCAGACGCCGCGCCCCGTGAGGATCGCGGTCTTCGCCCCCAGCGTCTCGGCGAGGCTCACGACCTTCAGGATGCGCCCGCGCTCGGCCACCGGCAGGCGCTGCAGCCGAGGCGTCTCCACGTAGACCGCGGTCCAGCGCGCGTCGAGCTGCTTCGCCAGCCGCGCGGCGCTCCTCACGACATGCTCCGAGCCCGGCCCCGGGCCGATGCAGCACAGCAGGTGCTCCTGCGTCTTCCACACGGCATCGATCGCCTTGTCGATGCGGTACTTCTGCACCTCCTCCTCGACCACGTCGGCGGTGCGCCGCAGCGCGATCTCGCGCAGCGCGAGGAGGCAGCCCTTGCTGAAGAAGGTGCCCTCGACGCCCTTCTCCGAATCGCCGACGTGAACCTTGCCCTCCTGCAGGCGCACCAGCAGCTCGTCGGCCGACATGTCGACCATCACCGTCTCATCGGCGGAGTCGAAGAACGTATCCGGCACGGTCTCCGGCTCGCGGATTCCGGTGATCTCGCCCACGACGTCGTTGAGGCTCTCGAGGTGCTGCACGCTCATCGTCGTGAACACGTCGATGCCGCGCGACAGGAGCTCGGCGGCGTCGTTCCAGCGCTTCGGGTGGCGCGACCCCGCCGGGTTCGCGTGGGCCAGGTCATCGATGAGAATGACCTGGGGGTGCCTCGCCAGCGCCGCGTCGAGATCGAGCTCCACCGCGCGACCGCCGCCGTCGATCGCGGGTGACGGCAACGTCTCGAAGCCGTCGAGCAGCACGCGGTCGGCGCTTTCGTGGCTGTCGACCACGCCGGCCACGACGTCGCGTCCCGACTCGCGCATGCGTTGCGCCGCGGTGAGCATCGCGTTGGTCTTGCCCGCGCCGGGAAACGCGCCGAAGAAGATCTTGAGCTTGCCGCGTTGCGGCGGGTCGTCCGCCGCCGTGGGCAGGCGCGGCGGCGCGGCCGTGGCGGGAGCGCTCGTGGGCGGATGACTCGGATCGTTCATGAGCGATTTTAGCCTAGCGACTGGTCTACAATCGAAACTCCGACGCTGCCGTGGATTCCCGTGGAAGACGCTCTCGTCCTAGCGCGTGCCCAGTTCGGCCTGAACATCGGGTTCCACATTCTCTTCCCCTCGCTGACCATCGCGCTCGCGTGGTACCTCGTCGGCTTCCGCATCCTCTACCAGCGCACACGCGATCCGGCGTGGCTCGCGACGTACAAGCTCTGGCTCAAGATCTTCGCGCTCACCTTCGCGATGGGCGTGGTGACCGGCGTGACCATGAGCTTCCAGTTCGGCACCAACTGGCCGAGGTACATGACGACCGTGGGAGCCATCGCCGGACCGCTCCTGTCGTTCGAGGTGCTCACCGCTTTCTTCCTCGAGGCGACCTTCCTCGGAATCATGCTCTTCGGAATGAACCGCGTGCCCGACTGGCTGCACATCACTTCGGCCCTCGTCGTCGCGTGCGGGACGATTGTCTCCGCCTTCTGGATTCTCGCGCTCAACTCGTGGATGCAGACCCCGGCGGGGCACGTGTTCGCCGACGGCCAATGGATCGCCGCCGACTGGATGGCGGTCATCTTCAATCCCTCCTTTCCGTACCGCCTCGCCCACATGTTGATCGCCTCGGGCCTCACCGCCTCGTTCGTCGTCGCCGGCCTCTCGGCGTGGCGGCTGCTGCGGGCCCCATTCGACACCAGCGCGGCGACAACGTTGCGTGCCGGCATCACCATCGCGGCGGTGCTCGTGCCGGTCCAGATGTTCGTCGGGGACCAGCATGGCCTCAATACCCTGAAGCACCAACCGGCGAAGATCGCCGCCATGGAAGCGCTGTGGCACACCGAGCGCGGGGCGCCTCTCGTCCTTTTCGCGATTCCCGACGAGGAAAAGCGGCGCAACGACTACTCGATCGAGCTTCCCTACGGCGCGAGCCTCATCCTCACGCACGACGCGCGCGGGGAGCTGAAGGGCATCGATGCGTTCGCGCTCGACCGGCCTGCCGTGGCGCCGCTCTTCTTCTCGTTCCGCGCGATGGTGGGCCTAGGCGTGCTGATGCTCGTGGTGTCCTGGTTCGGCCTCTGGGCGATGCGCCGCGGGCGCGCCGCGCCCCGGTGGCTGCTGTGGACCTTCGCCGCGTTCACGTTCTCGGGATGGGGCGCGACCCTAGCGGGATGGATCACGACGGAAATGGGGCGCCAGCCGTGGCTCGTGACGGGCGTGCTGCGCACGAAGGATGCGGTGGGCGAAATCTCGGGCGCCGAGCTCGGCGCGAGCCTCACCGGATACATCCTCACGTATGCGACGCTCTTCATCGCCTACATGATCGTCCTCACGCACCTCGCGGGCCAGGGCGCGGCGCCCGACGATCCGTCCGCCGCCGCGGCGGCGATCCCGCTCGCGCGAGCCGCGGAGTAACCCATGGACCTGCCCCTCGTCTTCATGTTCCTGATGGGCGCCTCGGTCCTCGCGTACGTGGTCCTCGATGGCTACGACCTCGGCGTCGGCATGCTGATGCCGGCGGCGAGCGCCCCGGAGCAATCGACGATGGTCGCGTCCATCGGGCCGTTCTGGGATGCAAACGAGACGTGGCTCGTGCTGGGGATCGGCATCCTCCTCGCCGCATTTCCGATCGCCCACGGTGTCGTGCTGGGCGCGCTCTATCTTCCGGTCGTCGCGATGCTCGTCGGCCTCATGCTGCGCGGCGTAGCGTTCGAGCTGCGCGTGAAGGCGCAAGGCTGGCATCGCGACCTGTGGAACTGGCTCTTCTGGGCGGGCTCCTTCATCGCGGCCTTCTGCCAGGGCGTGATGCTCGGGCGCTACATCACGGGCTTCGAACGCGGCTTCGGCTACTGGGCATTCGCGCTCATGGTCGGCGCGAGCCTCTGCGGCGGCTACGTGCTCCTCGGCGCGACCTGGCTCATTCTCAAGACCGAGGGCGAGTTGCAGAGGAAGGCGCTCGGCTGGGCGCGCTGGGGGCTCCTGTGGGTCGCGCTCGGCGTGGGTCTGGTGAGCCTCGCCACGCCTCTCGTGAGCGAAACGGTGCGCGACAAATGGTTCGATTTCCCGCGCACGCTGTGGCTCATGATCTTTCCGGCGGCTACTCTCGCGGCGGGATTCATGGTCTGGCGCTGGACGAGCGCGGCGCGTCGCAGCGGCAAGGGCCAGGACGCAAAGCCCTTCTGCGCGGCGGTCGCGATCTTCGCGATCGCGTTCCTGGGGCTCGCCTACAGCATCTTTCCCTTCGTGGTGATCGACCGCCTCACCCTCTGGGACGCCGCGGCGCATCCCACGGCGCTGAGGGCATTGTTCCTGGGCGCCGTGATCGTGCTGCCGTTCATCGTCGGCTACACGATCCTTTCGTACCGCATCTTCGGCGGCAAGGCGAAGGCCGATCTCTACGACTAGGGCGTGCGCTTCGCGAGCGGATCCTTCCTGCCCGCCTTGCTCGCCGCCGGGAAGAAGCGCGTGCACTCGACGGCCGCGACGGGACGGCTCACGAGGTAGCCCTGGATCTCGTCGCAGGCGTGCGCCTTCAGGAACGCGCGCTGCTCCTCGGTTTCCACGCCCTCGGCGATCACGCGCAGGTGCAGGCTGTGGGCAAGCGAGATGATCGCCTTCGCGATGAGCCCCTCGTCGGGAGCGCCGCTAGAGATGTCGCGCACGAACGAGCCGTCGATCTTGAGCGCGGTGAGCGGCAGGCGCTTGAGATACGACAGGCTCGAGTAGCCGGTCCCGAAGTCGTCCACCGAGAGGCGGACTCCGAGGGCCTTCAGCCCCTGCATCGTCGCGATCACGTTCTCGGCATCGTGCATCACCATGCTCTCGGTGAGTTCGAGCTCGAGCCGCTCGCCCATGCCGGTCTCGGCGATCACGTCGCCCACGAGCCGCACGAGGCCTCCGCCCCAGAGCTGGCGCGCCGAGAGGTTCACCGAGATCACCGGCCGGAATCCCGCGCGCCGCCAGTCGCGTCCCTGCTCGCACGCCGTGCGCAGGACCCATTCGCCGATCGGGACGATGAGACCCGTCTCCTCCGCGAGCGAGATGAAGCGGTCGGGATAGGTGAGGCCGCGCACCGGATGCATCCAGCGCACCAGCGCCTCGACGCCGTCGACCTCGCCCGTGAGCAGGTTCATGCGCGGCTGGTAATGCAGCAGCAGCTCGTCGCGCTCGATCGCGCGCCGCAGCGCCTGCTCCATCGAAAGGCGCTCGTTGGCGAGCTCGTTCATCTCGGCCGTGAAGAACTGGAACGTGTTGCGCCCCACGGACTTGGCGCGGTACATCGCCGCGTCGGCGTTCTTCAGGAGCGTCTGCACGTCCGGCCCGTCCTGGGGATAGAGGCTGATTCCGGCGCTGCACGTGATGTTGAGCTCGCGGTCGCCGATCATCATCGGCTCGCTCACCTTGCCGATGAGGCGGCGCATCGTGCGGAAGATCACGCACTCGCGCGTCTGGTCGGACAGGATCAGCACGAACTCGTCGCCCCCGAGGCGCGCCACGGTGTCGCCGTCGCGCACCGCCGCGGTGAGGCGCTCGCCCACGTGGCGCAGCACCTCGTCGCCGAAGTTGTGGCCGAGCGAATCGTTGATGACCTTGAAGTGGTCGAGGTCGATGAACACCACCGCGATCGACTTCGTGTTGCGCTGCGCGAAGACCGCCTGCTTGAGGCGGTCGTGGAAGAGGTGGCGGTTGGGCAGCCCCGTCAAGGCGTCGTAGTTGGCCTGGCGCTCGAGCTCCTCCTGGTAGCGCTTCCTCTCGATCGAGTACTGCATCGCCTTCATCAGCAGCTCGCGGTCGATCTTGCCCTTCACGAGATAGTCCTGCGCGCCGCTCTTCACCGCGTAGAGGGCGAGCTGCTGGTCGTCGTTCCCGGAGAGCACGATGATCGGCACCTTGGGCGAGTGGGCGTAGACCTTGGAGAACGTGTCGAGCCCGTGGCTGTCGGGAAGCGAAAGGTCGAGGAGCACCAGTTCCGTCGACTTCTGCGCCAGGATCTCGATGCCGCGCGAGAGGCGGTCGGCATGGGTGAGGACGAAAGGCGTCGTCTCCTCCTCCGCGA
>JADGRS010000470.1 GCA_017880705.1 Burkholderiales bacterium | reverse complement strand
TTTGTTCCATCGGCTTGTCAACCAGCGATATGCGGTTTTGTGCATCGTATCACTACCGCGGATTTCGCGCGCTTCGCTAGATCAGCAGCGGCCGGTCGGGAAGCTCGTTGCGCTGCTCGCCCGTCCCCGGAAAGTGGCGCGCAAGCAGATCGGAGACCGCGCGCACGCCGGCGATGGCGCCCTCCTCGAATCGCCCGCCGGCGAAATGGGCTTCCATCATCCGGCAGATCGCGGTCCATTCCTCGGCGGCTACGCTCCGGTCGATGCCGCGGTCGGCGACGATCTCCACACGCCGGTCTGCCAGCAGCAGGTAGATGAGGATCCCGTTGTTCTCTTCGGTGTTCCACACGCCGCGCAAGGCGAATACCTCGCGCGCGCGGTCGCGCGATGCGACCTCGTGCCAGAGCGCGCGGGAGGTGAGCTCGGCTTCGACCACGAAGCAGATCTCGCCGCGATGAAGCTTCTCCTGGGCCGCAATCTCCTGCTGGATGGCGTCGAGCGTTCGCGCCGGAAAGCAGCGAGCCTCGCGCACCGGGCTCATCAGGATGTGGCGCCAGAAGCGCTTCAGGTCCATCACCAGCTACCCGAAGCGCCGCCGCCGTCGAATCCTCCTCCACCGCCGCTGAATCCGCCGCCGCCACCCCCACCCCCGGAGAAGCCGCCGCCGCCCCAGCCACCGGGAACATAGCCGCCGCGAGCCAGGCCGCTGCCGATGCCGCTCCCCGAGAAGAGCGTGTAGAGGAACGCGATTACCGCTGCGACGACGCCAATCGCGAGGCTGCCCAGGATGAACCACGCCGCGATGCCCGCCACGCCCGACGTGAGCGTCGCGCCGAAGAACCGCCCGGCGATGCCGCGCATCACCATGCCCACGACGGGCACGAGGAAGAGGAAGAAGATGAGCAGGTTCGAGTGCGACGGGGTCGAGTCGAGGCTGCGCTGCGATCGCGCCGCCGGCAATGCGAGCTCCTCGCCCTCGATCGCCTTCATGATCGCCCCGGCGCCCGCGTCCAGGCCGCCGGCGAAATCACCGTCGCGGAAGTGCGGCGCCACGAGGTCGGAAACGATGCGCTTCGAGAGCGCATCGGTCAGCGTGCCCTGCACGCCCCTGCCGGTGTGGATGCGCAGCTTGTGCTCCTGCTTGGCGATCACGAAGAGCACTCCGTCGTCCACGCCCTTGCGGCCCAGTTTCCACTCGTCGGTGACGCGCCCAGCGAACTCCTCGATGGTCTCCGCGCCGATGGATGGCACCAGAAGAATGACGACCTGCGAGCCCTTCGTGGACTCGAACGCGCGCAGCTTCGCGTCGAGGGACTCGCGCTCGGTGGCCGTGAGGGTCCCGGTCAGGTCCATCACGTGCGCGGTGAGCTTCGGCACCGGCGTCGCATCGCCCGCTGCCGTCGCGCCGAGAGCGGCGAGCGCCACCGCGAGGATCGCGGCCAGCCCGAGAGCGAGGCGGACCAGGGCACGCATCACGGCGCCGCTACTTGCCGGTCGCGGGAACCGCGGGCGCGGAGCCGGGCGCGGCGGGAACCGCGCTCTTGGGCGAGAAGTCGACCTTCGGAGGGCGTGCGATCGCCTTCTCGTCCTCCACGGTGAACGAGGGCTTTTCCTTGTAGCCGAACATCATCGCGGTGAGGTTGGTCGGAAACTGCCGCGCGAGCACGTTGTAGTTGCGCGACGCCTCGATGAAGCGATTGCGCGCGGTCGTGATCCGATTCTCGGTGCCCTCGAGTTGCGCCTGCAGGTCGCGGAAGTTCGCATCGCTCTTCAGCTGCGGATAGTTTTCCGCGACCGCGAGAAGGCGCCCGATCGCCCCGGAGAGCTCGCCCTGTGCCTGCTGGAATTTCTGCATCGCCGCGGGATCGTTCAAGGTCTCGGGCGAGACGGTCACCCCGGTTGCGCGCGCGCGCGCCTGCGTAACGCCGATGAGTACGTCCTTTTCCTGCGCGGCAAAGCCTTGCACGGTGGCGACGAGATTGGGGATGAGATCCGCGCGGCGCTGATACTGGTTCAGCACCTCGGACCAGGCGGCCTTCACCTGCTCGTCGCGCGTCTGGAAGTCGTTGTAGCCGCAACCTGAAAGCGTCAGCGCCGCGAGAAGCGGCAGGGCCCACAGAAGCTTGCGCATTGTTCTATCTCCCGGGTACGGCCCGCGATCGGGCCAGCGCTGAGGATGGGGGCGGGATCGGGTGTTTTCAAGCCGCCGTCGCGCCGGCGAGCGTGCTTCTCGCGAATACGAGGTCTTCCCACGCCTTGGCTTTCTCGGGAAGGCTGCGAAGGAGGTACGCGGGATGGTAGGTCACGACGAGCGGCGTGCCCTTGTAGCCGTGTGCCTTGCCGCGCAGGCTGCCGAGGCTCGCTTCCGTATTCAGCAGGCGGGCCGCCGCGGTCTTGCCGAGCGCCACGATGATCTTCGGTTTCACGAGCTCGATCTGCCGGTCGAGGAAGGGCGCGCAGGCACCGGCCTCCTCCACCGTCGGGGTGCGATTTCCCGGCGGGCGGCATTTCACGACGTTCGCGATGTAGACCTCGCGACCGCGCTTGATGCCGATCGCGGCGAGCATGCTGTCGAGCAGCTTGCCGGCCTGGCCCACGAACGGCTCGCCCTGCTCGTCCTCGTCGGCGCCAGGGCCTTCTCCAATGAAGAGCCATGTTGCCGATTCGGCGCCCACGCCGAACACCGCTTGCTTGCGCTGCCTGCATAGTCCGCACGCGGTGCACGCGCGCACCGCCTCCCTCAGCGCGT
>JADGRS010000469.1 GCA_017880705.1 Burkholderiales bacterium | reverse complement strand
CACGTCCTCGCCGCCGAGCCTGCGCGAGGAGCGGCAGCAGTCCATCGCCGTATTGCCGCCGCCCAGCACGATGACGCGCCTGCCGATCTTCGTGACGTGCCCGAACGCGACCGACGAGAGCCAGTCGATGCCGATGTGGATGTTTCCCGCGGCCTGCCTTCGCCCCGGGATGTCGAGGTCCCTGCCGCGCGGCGCCCCCGAGCCGATGAAGACCGCGTCGAAGCCCTCGCCGAGGAGCGCCTTCAGGGAGTCGATGCGGTGTCCCGAGCGGAAGTCGACGCCGAGGTCGAGGATGTAGCCGACCTCCTCGTCGATCACGGTCTCGGGCAGGCGGAACTTGGGGATCTGCGAGCGGATCATGCCGCCGGCGAGGCGGTCCGAATCGAAAACGGTGACGTGATATCCGAGGGGCGCGAGATCGCGCGCGACGGTGAGCGACGCCGGACCCGCGCCCACGCAGGCGATGCGCTTGCCGTTCTTCCTGGCGGCCTTCTTCGGAAGGCGATCGCGGATGTCTTCCTTGTAGTCGGCGGCGACACGCTTGAGGCGGCAGATCGCGACGGGCTCGGGCTTGGCGCTCGCCGGATCCTTCTCGGGACCGGACTGGCCTTCCTCGACGCGGCCTCGACGGCACGCGGGCTCGCAGGGACGATCGCAGGTGCGCCCGAGAATCCCCGGGAACACATTCGACCTCCAGTTGACCATGTAGGCGTCGCCGTAGCGGCCCTGCGCGATGAGCCTGATGTACTCGGGGACGGGCGTGTGGGCGGGGCACGCCCATTGGCAATCGACGACCTTGTGAAAATAGTCCGGATTGCCGATATCGGTAGGTCGCAACTTTTCTTCCTCCTCGCTCGTCGCTGAGCGAATCCCTTTCGCCGGGGAGTCGTGACCCAGTCTACCGAATAAACCGTTGACGGGACAAGGGAAATATTACCCTTTGCTAATATTCGGGTGGGCCGGCGGGAAGCCCTGAATCCGCCCGCAAATCACCAAGGACTCGGCAACACAGTTTGGGCCGATGCGCTGCTTCAGCGCCCCGAGCCGAGCGGATTTTCGAGGGCGACGGCGGCGAGGTATTCCCACGCGCGCTTGGCGACGTTGCCGGTGATCTGGTCGCGAAGGCCCTCGGCCTCCTCGCGCGTGAAGGCGCGAATGCGGGCAGCGTCCCCACCCGCGGCTGCCAGCATGCGCAGTTGCAGCGTTGCGCTTTCCTCGAGATAGCACGCGGCGACCGTCGCGGAGCGCACGTCCGGAAAGACGGTGGTGATCCCGTGGCCGCGCATCATCGCGCCGTTGCCCGTCCCGACCACTTGCGCGAGAAGATCGCCCAGCTCGCGCGTGCGGATGAGGCCGACGCGCGAATACTCGGGAACGCCGTCGGCGAAGATGCCGCCCTGGTTGTGAACCACGCGATGGGGCTCGCCGATCTGGGTCAGGCAGACGCACGAGGGCGGATGCGCATGCACGACGCCGCCCGCTTCTTCCCGCGCCGCGTAGATGCGCGCGTGGATCCAGAACTCGCTGTTGGGCTCGCCCTCGCCGGAGACGAGCCGCCCCTCGGTATCGATGACCAGCAGGCTCCCGGCTTCGGCAAGGCCGGGGCTCCGGCGCGTCGGAATGAGGAAGGTGTTCGTGCCCGGGATGCGCGCGCTTGCATGGCCGAAAGCGTGGGACAGGCCCATGCGTTCGAGGATGCGGTTGGCGAGCGCGACATCGCGCCTCAGGGCGTCGATCGCCTCCGCGCCGTCGCTGCGCTGCACTGCGTGCATCAGATCACTCCATTCGCTCTCAATTGCGCGATGTCCGCATCGCCCATGCCGAGGACGCCACGCAGCACGTCGTCCGTATGCTCACCGAGCAGCGGCGCCGGACGATCATGCACGATCGGCGTCGCGGAAAACTTGATGGGGTTGGCGACCATCTTCATTTCGCCCGCCACGGGATGGGGCGCGGCCACCTGCATGCCGCGATGGCGCACCTGCGGATCGGCGAAGACCTGCGACAGGTCGTTGATGGGGCCGCACGGCACGCCCGAGGGCTCGAGCGCCGCGAGCCATTCGCGCGCGCTGCGGCTTCGCATTCGCGCGGCGATCATTCCGACCAGCAGGTCGCGGTGACGCACGCGCTCGGGATTCGTCGCGAAGCGCGCATCGTGCGGCCATTCCGGCGCGCCGATCACCTCGCAGAATTTCGTGAACTGTGTGTCGTTGCCGACGGCGATCACCAGGAACTCGTCGCTCGCGCGGAACACGTGATACGGCACGATCGCCTGGTGCGCGTTGCCCATGCGTTGCGGCACCTCGTTCGAGCAGAAGTACGCGGAGCTCAGGTTGGCGAGCATCGCCACCTGCACGTCGAGGAGTGCCATGTCGATGTACTGGCCCTGGCCGGTGCGGTCGCGGTGCAGCAGCGCGGCGAGGATCGCGCACGTCGCGTACATGCCGGTGAAGAGATCCGAGACGGCGACGCCGACCTTCTGCGGGCCGCCTCCCGGAAGATCGTCGCGCTCCCCGGTGACGCTCATCAGGCCGCCCAGGCCCTGCACCATGAAGTCGTATCCCGGGCGGTCGCGATAGGGCCCGTCCTGGCCGAATCCCGTGATCGAGCAGTAAACAAGTCCGGGGTTGTCGCTTGCGAGCGACGCATAGTCGAGGCCGTAACGGGCGAGATCGCCCACCTTGAAATTCTCCACCAGCACGTCGGATTTCGCCGCGAGCGAGCGAGCCACCGATTGGCCCGCGGGGCTGGCG
>JADGRS010000468.1 GCA_017880705.1 Burkholderiales bacterium | reverse complement strand
CACCAACGGCGGCGAGTACGGCATTCGCGGCTTCGTGAAGGCGTTCGACGCGAAGGACGGCAAGGTCCTGTGGACCTTCAACACGATTCCCGAGAAGGGCCACGAGGGCGTGTGGGCGAAGAACGACGCGACCGGGCGCGACATGCATCGCGACATCGCCGCGGAGAAGGCTGCGTTCGCCAAGGACAGCTCGTTCTACCAGACCCTCGGCGGCGGCGTATGGATGACGCCCGCGATCGACCGGAAGACGAACACGGCGTTCTTCGTGGTGGGAAATCCCTCGCCCGACCTCTACGGCGCGATTCGCCCCGGTGACAACCTGTACACGGATTCGATGGTCGCGATCGACCTCAAGACGGGCACCTACAAGTGGCATTTCCAATACGTCTCGCACGACGTGTGGGACCTCGACGCGGTGAGCCCGCCGATCCTCACGCAGGCGAAGGATGCATCCGGCAAGACCGTGGACGTGGTGATCCACGGGGGCAAGACGGGCCATGTGTACGTGCACGAGCGCGGCACCGGCAAGCTCGTTCGCTTCTCCGACGCGATGATCCCGCAGGAGAACATGTGGGTGCTCCCGACGAAGCAGGGCGCGCGCATGCTTCCGGGCGCCAACGGCGGCGTCGAGTGGTCCCCGCTGGCGGTCGATCCGCGCTCCCACATGGCGTACGCCGCCAACCTGCACCAGCCGATGACGTACCACGTCGAGGAGTCGCCGTATCCAGGCGGGAAGCTCTGGCTGGGCGGCGCCTTCAAGACCATTCCCTCGGAGGAGCAGTGGGGGAACCTGGTGGCGGTCAATCTCGATACCGGCAAGGTCGCGTGGCAGCACAAGACGCCGCAGCCGCTCATCGGTGGCGTGCTCGCCACCGCCGGCGGCCTCGTGTTCAACGGCGAGGCCAACGGATGGTTCAAGGCTTTCGACTCGAAATCCGGCAAGGAGCTGTGGAAGTACAACTGCGGTGCCGGCGTGAACGCGCCCGCGGTCTCCTACATGGTGGGCGGCAAGCAATACGTTGCGGTCGCCGCCGGGGGCAACAACCAGATCGACTCGAAACGGGGCAACAGCGTCTTCGTCTTCGCGATGCCCTAGGCTGTCGACGTGCGCTGCGGCCGTGTCCCACCAGGGATGCGGCCGTTTTCATTCCATGAGCCGGGGCTCTGCATGCACCTGAAGCTTCTGCGCTTCGCGGCGATCACTGCGTGTGCCTTTGTGGCCACGCACGCCGCGGGGGACGATGACGCGGCGACGCGCAAGCTGGCGGAAACCTGCGCCGCGTGCCATGGGCCCGAGGGAAATTCGCAGAACCCGGCCTTCCCGATCCTCGCGGGCCAGTCCTGGCGCTACATCTACATCCAGCTGAAGGACTTCAACGAGGGGCGGCGAACCGATCCGGTCATGTCGCCGATGGCGGCGAGCCTCACCCGCGACCAGATGATCGCCCTGGGAAATTTCTTCGCGGCGCAGAAGCCGAAGCCCATCGCCTTCCAGGCGGACGGCAAACGCGTGGCTGCCGGCAAGAAGATTTCCGATGCGGTGCTGTGCCCCATGTGCCACCTCGGCGGATTCGGCGGCCAGAACGAGATCCCGCGCGTTGCCGGGCAGTATCCAGAATACGTTCGCAAGCAGCTGCACGACTTCAAGGAGAGGAAGCGCACCAACGACGCCGGCAACATGACGAGCGTGGCGGGAGCGCTTTCCGACGACGACATCGAGAATCTCGCGCAGTACATCGCCAATCTCGACTGAGGCCCGCGCTATCGCACCTTGCCGCATCATCTTCTTCGCGGCGGCGCTTTTCGCGCTGGCTCGCGCCGCGGCCGCCGACAATCCGGCGGAGGCCGTGGAGCTGAACCGGATCGAGGTGATCGGCACGACGCCGCTGCCGGGGCTGGGATTGCCGTTGTCGCAAGTACCGGCCAACGTGCAGGTCTTCTCTTCGGGGCGCCGCGAGCGACCCGCGCCGCTTCCCGATTTCCTCGATCGCAATGCGGTCGGCGCCAATACCTCGTCCGGGCAGGGCAATCCCTTCCAGCCCGACTTCGCCTATCGCGGCTTCACGGCGTCGCCGCTCCTCGGCTTGCCGCAAGGCCTTGCTGTCTTCCAGGATGGCGTTCGTATGAACGAGCCGTTCGGCGACGTGGTGAACTGGGACCTGATCCCGGCCTCGGCGATCGGATCCATCCAGCTCATTCCCGGCACCATGCCGGTGTTCGGCCCGAACACGCTGGGCGGCGCGCTCGCCATCTACACGAAGAGCGGTGCGCAGTATCCCGGAGGATCCGTGGAGACCTACGCGGGCTCGTTCCGGCGCCGCGCGCTCGAGATCGAGCAGGGCGGTGGCAATGGCGCGTGGGACTATTTCGTCACCGCCAACCTCCTGCCCGATGCCGGCTGGGCAGAGCACAACTCGAGCCGCCTCGGACAGTTTTTCGGAAAGCTCGGCTACCAGACCGACCAGACCGATCTCGACCTCAGCCTCACGCTTGCGGACAACCGGCTCGAGGGCAACCAGGCGCTGCCCCGATCGTTTCTCGACGACATCCGCCAGCCCTACACGTGGCCCGACCGAAACGTGAACCGGGCCGCGCTGCTCGCCCTGAAGGGCAGCCGCTTCATGAGCGACAGCGTTCTCTTCGGCGCCACGGCCTATGTGCGCAGGTATCGCAACGACAACTTGTCGAGCAACGTCGATGCGGATGCGGCGGCCGCCGGCACCGGCGAGGCGACCAACGACCAGGCTTTCATCGA
>JADGRS010000467.1 GCA_017880705.1 Burkholderiales bacterium | reverse complement strand
CCGCGCGTGACTTGTTGCCCTGTCGTCTCCGGGTATTGACGAGTGGTCATGGCGGGATTTCGAAGCGAGCGCTCGGGCCATGGTGATGCATAGCCTGAACGTGCGCAATGCGCGAACACGCGCCGGGGCGAATTTCTACACCTTTTTTACGCGGACATCCCCGAATGCAAGGGGGCCCGCTAGGGACGCGCGGAAGACAAGCGCCGGATGACGCTCTGCACCGAGTTCCCGTCGATGGTGTAGCTGAGCGCCGCATTGGAGCCGGCGAGCGGGAATACGATGCGCGCGGTCCCCGCTTCGCGCACGTCTGAAAGCGCGAACGGCGACGTGAACCACCACGAGCCGCGAGTCGCGAAGACCGGGCCCTCGAACCACCGCTCGTTCGTGTCGGAGGCCTTCGTGGTCTCGCGAAGCGACGCGACGTACCACGTGGGCTTTCCGTTGACGCCATAGACGAAGAGCACCGCGAAGAGCGCGCCGCGGTATTGGAAGATCCCCACGCCCCATCCGCTCTCGTCCGGATTCCACCAGAGGTCGGTGAACGGCGAATCGGCCTTCGAGAAATTCACGCTCGCGCCGCCGGACACGTCCTGGAATTGCAGGCGCGGCTTGATCACCGTCGCGCCGTCGATCGTGTACGTGAGGGTCATCTCGCGCGGACGCGAATAGGCGATTCCCGGAAGTGCCCCGGTGAAGTAGCCCTGGAACTGCCCGGCCTCGCGCGCCGTGACGCTCGACGGCGTGAACGGCCCGGCGCCGAACCACGGTCCCGTGGTCTGGTAGATCAGGCCGCTGCAGTTCACCGCGAGCCACGTCGGGAAATTCGCGGAGCACGAGGAGAGGTTGGGCGCCACGTACCACGTGGGCTTGCCGTCGGCACCGTAGACGAAGAGGACGGACGACATAGAGTTTCCGCCCTGGTCGAAGACTCCCACGCCCCACCCGGTTTCGGCGGGATTCCACCACAGGCCCTGGTAGTCCTGCGGCCAGCGCGTGCCGCTCTCGGCAACGGCGGCCGTCGCGCAAAGCACCCAAACGAGCGCTGCGAGGCGCCGCATCACCGCGACGGCAATGGGCTCCGCGCGTCTCACGAGACCGACTGCGCGCGTCGCTGGCCGCTGGCCGTCGCGGAAGCGAAGAACGCGCGGAAGATTGCGACCGCGCGATCGATCGCCGCGGCGTCGACGTCAAGGTGCGTGACGAGTCGAAGCTTCGGCGATACGAGCGCGACGACGCCGTTCTTCTCGAGGTGCTCCTTCAATCCTGCCGTCGACTCCTTGGGGATGGCGACGAACACCATGTTCGTTTGCACCGGGTCGACCTTGAGCCCGAGCGCCGCGAGCCCCTTGGCGAGGCGTTCCGCGTTCGCATGGTCCTCGGCGAGCCGCTCGACGTTGTGCTCGAGCGCGTGGATTCCGGCCGCGGCGAGAATGCCCACCTGGCGCATGGTTCCGCCGAGCATCTTGCGGATGCGGCGCGCGCGGTCGATGAGCTCCTGCTTGCCCACGAGCACCGTGCCGGCGGGAGTTCCGAGACCCTTCGAGAGGCATACCGACACCGTGTCGAATCCGGCGCACAGCTCCTTCACCGGCATGCCGAGCTTCACCGACGCGTTGAAGATGCGCGCGCCGTCGAGGTGGACGGAAAGGTTGCGCCGGCGCGCGAGCGCGATCACGTCGGCCATGTAGCCCCGCGAAAGAACCTTGCCGCCTATCGTGTTCTCGATGGCGATGAGCTTCGTGATGGCGAAGTGCGCGTCGTCGGGCTTGATCGCGGCCTCGACTTCCGCGAGGTCGAGCGTGCCGTCGGGCCGGTTGTTGAGCGGCTGCGGCTGGATCGATCCCAGTACCGCCATGCCGCCCGCCTCGTAGTGATAGGTGTGCGCGTCCTGGCCGACGATGACCTCCTCGCCGCGCTGGCAGTGCGACATGAGCGCCGCGAGGTTCGATTGCGTCCCGGAGGGAAAGAACAGGCCCGCCTGCATGCCGAAGCGCTCCGCGGCGATCTCCTGCAGGCGGTTCACCGTGGGGTCGTCGCCGAAGACGTCGTCGCCCACCTCGGCCTTCGCCATCGCCGCGCGCATCGCCGCATCGGGTTGCGTCACCGTGTCGCTGCGCAGGTCGATCCTCAACGAAGGCCCTCGTTGAACTTGTCGAGGGCGCCGCTGCCCGGGCAGAGCTCGCGATCGCCGAGCTGGTTCAGGGGAAGCGCCACGGTATTGAGCGACCCGTGCAGGTCGCGCGGGTTGTGGTTGAAGTACAGGAGCCCCGTCACGATCTCGCCGATCGCGTGGCGCGACTGCACGAAGGTCATCGCCGCGATCCGGTCGGAGGCGTCGTACTTGGCGTCGAGCTTGCGCAGGCGAAGCACCGAGCCGTCGTGCTGCTGCACCTCCTGCACCGCGCCCGGCTCGTACTGCGTCGTGATTTCCTTGTGCATCGTGATCACGTCGAGCTGGTTCACCGCCTCGTTGTGCTCGCGCACGTAGTCGAAGCTCTTGGTCGAGCCTTCGTGGTTGTTGAACGCCACGCAAGGCGAAATGATGTCGATGAAGGCCGCGCCCTCGTGGGTGAGCGCGCCCTTGATGAGCGGCACGAGCTGGTGCTTGTCGCCCGAGAAACTGCGCGCGACGTAGGTCGCCCCGAGCTGCAGCGCCATGAGGACGAGATCGATCCCTTCGTCGGTGTTGATCGCGCCGCGCTTCGCCTTCGAGCCGCGGTCGGCGGTCGCCGAGAACTGTCCCTTGGTGAGCCCGTA
>JADGRS010000466.1 GCA_017880705.1 Burkholderiales bacterium | reverse complement strand
TGGCGCTCCGGCCGCGGCAGGCGCCCCCGCTGCGGCACCCGCCGCGGCGCCCGCGCCGACGCCCAACAAGGGCGACACCGCGTGGATGCTCGTCTCCACGGCGCTCGTCCTCATGATGAGCGTGCCGGCCCTGGCGCTCTTCTACGGCGGCATGGTGCGCTCCAAGAACATGCTGTCGATGCTGATGCAGGTGTTCGTGGTGTTCTCGTTGGTCACGGTGCTGTGGTGCGTGTACGGCTACAGCATCGCGTTCACCGAGGGGAATGCCTTCTTCGGGGGCTTCGACCGGGTCTTCCTGAAGGGCACCTTCGACGCGATGGCGGACTCGCAGTTCTCTCTGGGAGGGACCTTCTCGAAGGCGACGCCGATGTACGAGCTCGTCTTCGTCGTGTTCCAGGCGACGTTCGCGGCCATCACCTGCTGCCTGATCCTGGGCGCCTTCGCGGAGCGCGCGAAGTTCTCGGCGGTGCTGCTCTTCATCGTGCTGTGGTTCACGTTCTCGTACCTGCCGATCGCGCACATGGTGTGGTTCTGGCCCGGGCCGGACGCGTACACCGCGGCGAACGTGGTCGACGCGCAGAACGCCAAGGCGGGCCTGCTGTGGCAGTGGGGAGCGCTCGACTTCGCGGGCGGCACGGTGGTGCACATCAACGCCGGCATCGCGGGCCTGGTGGGCGCCTATGTCATCGGCAAGCGCATCGGCTGGGGCAAGGAGTCGATGACGCCGCACAACCTGCCGATGACGATGATCGGTGCGTCCCTGTTGTGGGTGGGCTGGTTCGGGTTCAACGCGGGCTCCGCGCTGGAAGCGAACGGCTCCGCGAGCCTCGCATTCACGAACACCTACCTTGCGACGGCGTGCGCCGTGCTCGGATGGATGTTCATCGAGTGGTTCGTCAAGGGCAAGCCGTCGATGCTCGGCGCCGCTTCGGGCGCGGTGGCGGGACTCGTCGCCATCACGCCGGCCGCCGGCAACGTCGGCATTCCCGGCGCCTTCGTGATCGGCTTCGCCGCGGGCATCGTCTGCTTCTGGGGCGTGACGGGGCTGAAAAAGATGCTGAAAGTGGACGACTCGCTCGACGTCTTCGGCGTGCACGCCGTGGGCGGGATCCTGGGCGCGCTCCTCACCGGCGTCTTCAACTCGCCCGCGCTGGGCGGGCCGAGCTTCCCGGTCGACCAGTTCACCGGCAAGCTCGTGTCGATCGCGGACTACTCGATCATGTCGCAGTTCATCATCCAGGCGAAAGCCGTGGGCGTGACGCTCGTCTGGTCGGGCGTGGTCGCGTTCATCGCCTACAAGATCGCGGACATGGTGATCGGCCTGCGCGTGACCGAGGAAGAGGAACGCGAGGGTCTCGACACCGCCTCCCACGGGGAGACCGCGTACAACTGATCTTCTCCGAGAGGCCACTCAAACGGGCAGGCGACTGCCCGTTTTTTTTTGCCTGTAGAATTTTTCCATGGAAACCGGCCGCGATCACTTGCTCCGCGAGATTCTCCAGAGGGCGGAGCAGCGTGAGCGGTCGGGAGATCCTGAAGGAGAGATCGGCGAGCTCGCGCGCGCGCTGTCGCTGCGCGACGATCTGCAGCCGGTGCACGCGCGCCTGGGCATCCTGTTGCAGGACAGCGGAGATCTTGCGGGTGCGGTCGTTCATCTCGAAGCCGCCACGCGTCTCAAGCCGGGCGATGCTCGCGTCTGGAGCAACCTCGCGGCCGCGCTCAACGCGCTCGGTCGTCCGGGCGAGGCGGAGCGGGCCGCGCGGCGAGCGCTGCAGTTCGACCCGGGACACGCCTGGGCAGCGTTCCATCTGGGCCGCTCGCTCGAATCTTTGGGCAGGAAGAGCGAAGCCCGCGAGGCCTTCGAACAGGCCGTGCGGAACTCGCCGGCGAACGCCCTTGCCTGGGAAGCCCTCGGCGATTCGTGGCTCGAGGAAGGCCGTATCCTGCGCGCGCGGGACGCGTTGCTCCGGTCGACCCAAGCGGACCCGACCCGCGCGTCGGCATGGTCGCGTCTCGCGGCTTCGTACCTTCATGCGGGCGAGGTGTCGCTGGGGCTGGAGGCGTCGGCCTGCGCCGAGGCCCTCGCGCCCGCGGATGCCGCGCAGCTCGGAAGCTCGCGCCTGCTATCCCTTCACTACGACAGCGCGATTTCGCGCGACGAGATCTTTCGCGAGCACGTCGCATGGGCGCGGCGCTACGCGTCCACGCCGCAGCCGCTCGCGTTCGGCAAGGCAGCCGGCGGCGATCGCAAGCTGCGGATCGGCTACGTTTCGCCGCGATTCCATGGGTCGGCGCTCGCGAGCCTCCTGGAGCCGGTGCTGTCCTCCCACGATCCCGCGGCGGTGGACATCATCTGCTATTCGACCTTCGCGGGCGACGACGATATGTCCCGCCGCATTCGCGCGAAGGTCGCAGGGTGGGTCGATGCGTCCTCCCTCGGCGATGCCGCCCTCGCGCAGCGCATGCGCGATGACGCCATCGATGTCGCCGTCGATCTCGCAGGACACACGCCGGGCCACAGTCTCCTCGCATTCGCGCGCCGGCCCGCGCCAGTCACCGCGACATGGCTCGACTACTTCGACACGACGGGCCTCAAGTGCATCGATTACTTCATCACTGATTCATGGCACTCGCCGCCGGACGACGCACAGCAATTCACCGAAGAGCTTTTCAGGCTACCCCGCGTGAGGTTCGCCTATGCGCCGCCGGACTCGCCCGAGGTGCGCGAGCCCCCTCTCACGCGTGGCGGCGCGGGCCCGGTCC
>JADGRS010000121.1 GCA_017880705.1 Burkholderiales bacterium | reverse complement strand
ATGTCGTAGGGCTGGAGAATGGCGCAGCCCTTCTGGTCCCAGTAGTCCTGGAGCCTCAGGACCAGTTGCTGGAAGGTCGACATCAGCGGGGAAGCGTTTTCAAAACCCCGATTATAGGCGACACTTCCCTCGTTCCCATGGCCGAGCGTCCTCTCGTCGATCCCGATCGTTCCGCGCCCGCGTGGCGGACATGCCTCGACATCGAAGGCCAGGATGCCGCGCGCTGTCCCGACACCGTGAACGCGGGGCTGTTCGACGTGATCGCCGGGGCGCCGCGGCGAGTCCTCGAGCTGGGCTGCGCGGCCGGCGCCTTCGGCGCCGCGCTCAAGGCCCGCTATCCGGGGGCGACGGTGACCGGCATCGAGGCGGGACATGCGGCCGCGGCCGCGGGCCTCGCGCATGGCGAGTTCGACACGCTCATCGCGGCCGACATCCTCGAGCACCTCGTCAATCCGTGGGAGACGCTGGTGCGGGTGAAGCCGTTCCTCGCGCCCGATGCCCAGGTCGTCGCGAGCATCCCCAACGTGCGCAACGCGATCCTGATCGCCGCCCTCGCCGTGAACGGGCGGTGGCAGTACCGCGAGCGCGGACTCCTCGACGTCACGCACCTGCGCTTCTTCACCCTCGAGGAGATCCGCCGCATGCTCGAGGAGACCGGCTATCGTTATGAGCACCACGTCGTGAATCTGTCGCCGCCGCTCGCCGATGTCTACCGTCGCAACGCGAACCGCGAGAAGGTCACTCTCGAGCTGGGGCGGCTCACGATCTCCGACCTGAGCCCCGCGGAGCTCGCGGAGCTTTGCGCCGAGCAGTTCTTCGTGCGCGCGCGGCCCGCCTGAGCCTCACACGCGCGCGGGGCCCGCACCTCGGTGGCGCGACGCCCTGAACGCGAGCAATGCCATCAGCACGAGCGCCGGGTAATTTCCCCAGCGGGAGTAAGGCGTCGATCCCGTGCGGGGGACCACGTTCGCGACGAGCGTCGCCTTCGTGAACGTTGGCAGCCTCGACACGACGCGCCCGCGCTCGTCGATCGCCGCGGTCGCGCCGGTGTTGGTCGCGCGCACCATCCAGCGCCCCGTCTCGAGCGCGCGCATCTGCGAGGCCTGCAGGTGCTGATCGGGCGCGAGCGAGTCCCCGAACCAGGCCATGTTGCTGGCGTTGAGGAGCACCTGCGCCTCGGGAAGGAAATCGATCATCTCCTCGCCGAACAGGTCCTCGTAGCAGATGGCGACGGCGAACTTCACGCCGCCCGCCTCGAGCGGCGGCTGCACGGCGGGGCCGCGCGCGAAATCGCTCAGAGGGATGTGGAGGATCGCGAGAACCCAATGGAAGCCCACGGGAACGAATTCGCCGAACGGGACCAGGTGGCGCTTGCGATAGGTGGCGGGACCCGCGCCCCCGATGCGCGTGACGCTGTTGTAGTAGTCACGCTGCCCGTTTCTCGTCTCGCGCTCGACGATGCCCACGAGGATCTCCTTGCCGGCCTGCCGCGTGTGCTCACGCAGGCTCGCGATGTAGTCCGCGGGCAGCTGGTCCCAGAACGCCGGGAGCGCCGTCTCGGGAAGGATCACGACCTTCGCGTCCGCGTCGAAGATCATGCGGCGGTAGTCGACCAGCGTCGCCATGAAGGTCTCGTCGCGCCATTTGAGCTCCTGCGGCACGTTGCCCTGAAGGAGCGCCACGCTGAGCGGCGCCCCCGAGGGCTGCGTCCACGAGACCATGCGCGCCGCGCCGCCGAAGGCAAAGAGCGCCGCGAATGCGGCGATCGCCACGATTCGCGCGCGGGAAAGAGCGAAGCTGCGGACGATCGCCACGAGCAACGCCGCAGCCGCGGCGGCCGCGAGCGACGTTCCATAGGCGCCGAAGACGGGAGCGAATCCGGCGAGCGGGCTGTCGGGAACCTGCGACGTTCCGATCCCGATCCACGGGAAGCCCGTGAAGATCCAGCCGCGTAGCCATTCGCACGCGACGAAGGCCGCCGGCGCGAGCCACAGGCGATTCGACGCGGCCGCCCCGGCGACACGGACCGTGAGCCAACCCGCGATCGCCGGAAGGAGCGCGAGGAACGCGCAGAAAAGAAAAGTCGCAAGCGCCGCGAGAAGCGCGTTCATCTCGCCGTAGAAATGCAGGCTCACGAAGACCCAGCTCACGCCGGCGAGAAAGTAGCCCAGCCCGAACGCGAAGCCCGAGAGCGCGGCCTGGAGCGCGGATCCGCTGCGCGCCCACACCGCGAAGAGAACCGCGAGCGCCACGATCGGCACGGGCCATGCGCGGAACGGAGCGAATCCGAGGACGCAGAGAGCGCCCGCCGCCAGGGGGAGCAACAAGCCCCACGCAAGAACTCGCGCCGCCGGCACCGCGGGCGGCGCCGGCGGCACCTCGCGGGTCACTGCGGCTCCTTCGCCTTCGGGCGCTCGACGAGGAGGGAGTGCACCTTGCGGCTGTCGGCGCGCAGGACCTGGAAGTTGAACCCGTCGATCGCGATCGATTCGCCCCGCTTGGGCAGCCGCCCGAAGCGCCCGACGACGAGGCCGCCCACGGTGTCGTAGTCCTCGTCGGAGAACTTCGAGTCGAAGTGGCTGTTGAAGTCCGCGATCTCGGTGACCGCCTTCACGCGGTAGCGCCCGCTCCTGTCGACGAGGATGTTGTCCTCGGTCTCGTCGAAGTCGTACTCGTCCTCGATGTCGCCCACGATCTGCTCGATCACGTCCTCGATGGTGATGAGGCCCGCCACCCCGCCGTACTCGTCGACGACGATCGCGATGTGGTTGCGGTTGGCGCGGAATTCCTTGAGGAGCACGTTGAGGCGCTTCGCCTCGGGGACGAAGACCGCGGGCCGCAGCATCTCGCGCACGTTGAACTCTTCCTCGGCGTAGAAGCGCAGCAGGTCCTTGGCGAGGAGGATGCCGATCACGTTGTCGCGGTTGTCCTCGAAGACCGGAAAGCGCGAGTGCGACGTCTCGATCACGTAAGGGATGAACTTGTCGGGGCTGTCGGCGACGTCGATCATGTCCATCTGCGATCGCGGGATCATGACGTCGCGGACCTGGGTCTCGGAAACCTGCAGCACCCCCTCGATCATCGAGAGCGCCTCAGCGTCGAGGAGGCGGCGCTCGAACGCCGAATGCAGCAGCCCCACCAGCTGGTCCCGGTCCTCGGGCTCGCGCAGCAACATGGTGGAAAGGCGCTCGAGCAGGCTCGGCTTGGGCGGGTCGTTCATGCGGGGAAAGCGGGGGGAGACGCCGATACTCTAATACGGATCGGGAAACCCCAGCTTTGCGAGGAGCGTACGCTCGCGCTTTTCCATCGCGGCGGCCTCGCGCGCGCTTCGCTCGTGATCGTATCCCTGCAGATGGAGCGCCCCGTGGATCACGAGGTGAGCGTGGTGCGCATCGAGCGCCTTGCCCTGTGCTCTCGCCTCCCGCGCGACCACCGGCGCGCAGATCACGATGTCGCCCGCGAGCGGTTTCGCTTCGTAGGCGAAGCTCAGCACGTTGGTCGCATGGTCCTTGCCGCGGAACTCGCGATTGAGGCGGCGGCCCTCGGCCTCGCCGACGTAGCGCACCGTGACGGTCGCCGGCCGCGCGAACGCGGCGCGGACCCATTTGCGCAGCGCACGGTCAGCGGGAATGTGGGCGGCGCGCGAGGCGCGTTGGATGAGAAGCTCGAGATTGGGTCCCGGCCTTCGCCGGGACGACACGAGCGGCCTGCCGCTCACGACTTCTTCACTCTGACCCGGCGGTCGTACGCGTCGACGATGGCCTGCACCAGCGGGTGGCGCACGACGTCCTCGGACTTGAACTGCGTCACGGCGATGCCGCGCACGCCCTCGAGCACGCCGAGGGCGTCCATGAGGCCCGAGGCCTGGCCCTTGGCGAGGTCGACCTGCGTCGTGTCGCCCGTTATCACCGCCTTCGAGCCGAAGCCGATGCGCGTGAGGAACATTTTCATCTGCTCGGGCGTGGTGTTCTGCGCCTCGTCGAGGATGACGAACGAATGGTTGAGCGTGCGCCCGCGCATGAAGGCGAGCGGAGCGATCTCGATGGCCACGCGCTCGAATGCGCGGTTCACCTTCTCGAAGCCCATGAGGTCGTAGAGCGCGTCGTAGAGCGGGCGCAGGTACGGATCGACCTTCGCCGCGAGGTCGCCCGGGAGGAAGCCCAGCTTCTCGCCCGCCTCGACGGCCGGCCGGGTGAGGACGATGCGCTTCACCGAATCGCGCTCGAGCGCGTCCACCGCCGCCGCCACCGCGAGAAAGGTCTTCCCCGTGCCCGCCGGACCGACGCAGAAGGTGATATCGAAGTTGCGCATGTTCTGCAGGTATTCAGCCTGGCGTGGCGTGCGCGCGGTGAGCTCGCTGCGGCGCGGGATCATGAGCGCCGGCGCTTCGGCGTCGGAATCCTTGCGTGGATGCGCGATCTCGACGAGGCCGAGCTGGATATCCTCGACCGTGAGATCGCGTCCCGCATGGTCGTAGAAGCGGCGCAGCGCCTGCGCCGCCTGCGACGCCTTCTCGCGCGGGCCCGACACCGCGAAGCGCTCGCCGCGCCTCGCGATGGTGACGTCGAGCGCGTTTTCGATCTGGCGCCGGTTCGCGTCGACCGGCCCGCACAGCGCCGCAAGGCGCGCGTTGTCAACCGGCCTGAAGACGACCTCCTCGGTAGCCGCCCTGCGCCTAGTCGTCAACGCGGTCAGCTCATGCGCTGCATCGGTGCGCGCATCGCCTCCTCGAGCGTGTTGAGGCTGTCGGCCACGTGGGCGCGCGCCTCCTTCGAAAGCCCCGGGCGGCCCTGCGCCACCTTCAGTTGCGCGATGAGCGCGCGCGCGTTCTCGCGTTGCAGCGCGCGCGCGTCCGCCGGCGCCGATGCGCTCGCCTTCGTGAGCACGGCGGCGATGCGCTTCACATGCTCGCGCTGGAGGTTGCGCCGCATGAGCGAGATATCGCCTGTTCCCTTGAGGTCGCTCCAGATCGAGGCCTGCAGGGTGTCGTAGAGATCCGAGAGCGTGAGAGCGTGCTTCTCGTCGCCGGTCTTGACGCTCGAGTCGAGGAGGCGCGAAGCCACGGTGTCGCTCATCAGGCGATCGAGGATCTGCGTCTGGACCACGAGCACTCTCGACGCCAGCGTGAAGTCGGCCCGCTCCGCCGCGCCGGTGTCGAACGGATCGGCGGCGATGCGCGTGAGGAATTCCGGCCTGAAGCGGAAGCTGTCGGCCTTGAAGAGCCCGTCGGTCACGACCTTCAGCGCCTCCCGCTGCCGTACGGGCTCGATCGGCGTGAACGACGCGCGCGCGCTTCCGGCGTAATCGCGCAGGTAGACGACGCCGCCCACGTACTTGGTCGCGACCTGCGCGGCGATGGCGTACTGCGCGAAGCCCGACACCATGTTGCGGTACAGGACCTCGCGGCTTTCGTCGGGGCGCAGCTTCTTCGCCTGCCAGCGGTCCCAGAGCTCCCGCGAAAGCTGCATGCGCCGCTTCGCGAATACGAGGGGATCGCTGCCGAGGTCCCGCTGGTTCACCTGCGGGTCCATGCCCTCGGGGGAGGTCTCCTCGTCGGTAGCGAAGGCGAGGTAGGGCTCGGTGTTGCGCGCCGCGATCTGCGCGAGATCGGCCTTCTCGTGGCCCGCAGGGAGGGGCTTGTAGGCGTACTCGATCGCCCAGTAATCGTAGGGGCCGAGCGTGCTCATCACGTATTCGCCCTGCTGCTCCTTGTCGAGGGCGATGTTGAACGCGTTGTAGTCCATCACCGAGCCGCCCAGGCCGTTCTTGCGGGTGAACTCGGGATCGGCGAGCTGCTGCTCGGTGTAGATCGTGGAGGCGCGGAAGTTGTGGCGAAGCCCGAGGGTGTGGCCCACCTCGTGGGTGATCACGTCCTTGAGCGTCGCCTTCACGATCGCCTCGGCCTCGGGGCCGTTCGGATCGAGGTCGCCGCGCGCTTCGAGCAGCCCGTAGGCGAACGTCGCTTCCTGCAGCGCCTCGTTGCCGTACATGCACAGCGCATCGTCGTGGCCGAAGACGCCGGTGGGCATCGGGCGCGGGAACTGCTCGCCCACGAAGCGTCGCGGGAGCCGCGTCCAGCCCTGGGAGACGCCGATGTCCGCATCGAGGATCTCGCCCGTGCGCGGATCGACGCGCGACGGGCCGATGGCGAGCGCGCCGTCGCTGGTGTCCAGGTACCAGCGAACCGATGCGTGGCGCAGGTCCGCGGTGTCGAAGTCCGCGTTCTCGGGCTGGATCTCGACGTGGATCGCGTCCTTGAAGCCGATGCGCTCGAAGGCCTTGTTCCACTCGAGGATGCCGGCCTTGACGGTGTCGCGGTACTCGACGGGGACGTTGCGGTCGAGCCAGAAGACGATCGGCACCTTGGGCTCCGACAGCTCCGCGTTCAGATCCTTCTTCTCGAGCCTCCAGCGGTTCACGAAATACTGGCGGGGGAAAGGCGCGTTGTCGTTGGTGTACTCGCTATGGCGCGTCACGAAGTGGCCGAGGCGTGGATCTGCGGCGCGCGGCGCCATCGGCTCGTCGGGAAGCTTGGCGAGGCTGTAGTGATAGCCGAGGAACATGCTGCGCACATCCTCGAGGGTCTGGGGCAGAGGCACAACCGGCACGGCCGGGTTCGGCACCTGCGGCGGCGCGGGAATCTTCGCCAGCGCGAAGTGCGCCGAGACCTGGAAGGTCGCCATGTCGTCGGTCGCGCGCACCTTCACGAAGCTCGAGTTGCGCTGGTCGAACGCGTAGGGCGCGCGATAGGTCGCCTCGAGCACCGTCGAATCCGCGGGGATGTCGGCGAGGAAGAGTCCGTTCGCCTCGATCAGCACGGACTTGCGGTCCGGATGGGGCTGGCTCGCGACCGTGCCGGAGCCGAGGAGGCTGTCGGTGAAGCTTTGCCCGATGGCAGCGGCGAGCGGCGTGCCCTCCTTCGCGGCGTAGCGCTGGTTCATCGCGATCATCTGCACCAGCGGCCCGATCTTGTGGAACTCCACGACGTAGCCGCGCACCATGAACGGGAAGATGAATCCCTCGCCGAGGCCGCGCGTGCGGTTGATCGAGAGGTAGTAGGGCTTGTCGAATTGCTCGGGCTTCAGCTCGATCCAGACCTTCTCGTCCTTCTCGTAGAGCGTGAAGTATCCCGGCAGCTCCGTCGCTCCCTTGATCACGTCGCTGAAGGGGCGCGGCTGCGGGATCGGCGGCGAAGTCTGCGGCGTGCCGGGAAGCGTGGACGGACCCGAGGCCGCCGGCGGCGGCGATTGCTGCGCGGGTCCCGGTGTGGGTGTCGGAGTGGGCGTGGGCACGGGACCCTGCGCGGAAACAAAGGTGCTCAGCCCGATCGCGAGGGCGAGCGCCGGGATCAGGACCGCGTTGCGAAGCGAGGCTTTCATGAGTTCTCCTGTTTCATGAGTTCCACGGCCGCACGCCCCCGAAGGCTGTGCGGGTATGCATAGGTGATGTCGAGATCGACGAATCGGCCGATGAGCCGGCGATGCCCGGCGAAATTGACGACGCGATTGTTGTCGGTGCGGCCGGCGAGCTCGGCGGCGTCCTTCCTCGAAACGCCTTCGACCAGCACCCGTTGACGAGTGCCGACCATCGCGCCGGAGTACTCGACGGCCAGCTCCTGGATGCGCTTCTGCAGGCGTTGCAGGCGCTCGAGCTTCACGGCGTGGGTCGTGTCGTCCGCGAGATTGGCCGCGGGCGTGCCGGGCCGCGGACTGTAGATGAAGCTGAACGCGCCGTCGAAGCGCACGTCGTCGATCAGCTTCATGGTCTGCTCGAAATCGGATTCGGTCTCGCCGGGAAAGCCGACGATGAAATCGCTCGAGATCGAGATGCCGGGGCGCGAGGCGCGAAGCCGGCGAATGATCGAGCGGTACTCCATCGCGGTGTAGTTGCGCTTCATCGCGGCGAGGATCCGGTCCGATCCCGATTGCACCGGAAGATGGACCTGCGAGACGAGCTGCGGCAGCTTCGCGTACGCGTCGATCAGCCGCTGCGTGAATTCGAGCGGATGGGAGGTCGTGTAGCGGATGCGCTCGAGGCCCTCGATCTTCGCGACCTGCGCAAGAAGGAGCGCGAAGTCGGCGGCGTCTCCGTCGGGAAGCATCCCCTGGTACGCGTTCACGTTCTGCCCGAGGAGCGTGACTTCCTTCACGCCCGAAGCCGCGAGGTGGCGCACTTCCGCGAGCACGTCATCGAGGGGACGCGAGACCTCCTCGCCGCGCGTGTAAGGGACGACGCAGAAGCTGCAGTACTTGCTGCAGCCTTCCATGATCGAGACGAATGCGGACGCGCCTTCCACACGCGCCGGAGGCAGGTGATCGAACTTCTCGATGTCCGGAAAGGAAATGTCGACTTGCGCCTTGCCCGTGGCGCGGCGCTGCGCGATGAGCTCCGGCAGGCGATGCAGCGTCTGCGGGCCGAAGACGAGATCGACGAAAGGCGCGCGGCGCACGATCTCGGCGCCCTCCTGGCTCGCGACGCATCCGCCCACGCCGATCATGAGAGCGGGCTTCGCGCGCTTCAGCTCGCGCACGCGGCCGAGATCGGCGAAGACTTTCTC
>JADGRS010000465.1 GCA_017880705.1 Burkholderiales bacterium | reverse complement strand
CGCCGCGAGAAGCACCTCTACGTGGCGCTGTGGTTCTACATAGCGACCATCATCACCGTCGCGATCCTTCACATCTTCAACAACCTCGCGATTCCGGCGGGCCTGTTCAAGAGCTACTCGATCTACGCGGGCGTTCAAGACGCGTTCATGCAGTGGTGGTACGGCCACAACGCCGTCGCGTTCTTCCTGACGACTCCGTTCCTCGGCCTCATGTACTACTTCTTGCCGAAGGCGGCCGAGCGCCCGGTGTTCAGCTACCGGCTCTCGATCCTGCACTTCTGGTCCTTGGTCTTCATCTACATCTGGGCCGGCCCGCACCACCTGCACTACACCGCGCTGCCGCAGTGGGCCTCGACGCTCGGGATGATCTTCAGCGTGATGCTGTGGATGCCGTCGTGGGGCGGCATGATCAACGGCCTGCTCACGCTGCGCGGCGCGTGGAACAAGGTCGCCGAAGATCCGGTCCTCAAGTTCTTCGTCGTCGGCATCACGTTCTACGGCATGTCGACGTTCGAAGGCCCGATGCTGTCGATCAAGAGCATCAACGCGCTGTCGCACTACACCGATTGGAACATCGCGCACGTCCACGGCGGCGCGCTCGGTTGGGTCGGTTTCATGATCTTCGGCATGACGTACTGGCTGATCCCGCGCCTGTACCAGACCAAGCTGTACTCGAAGAAGCTCGCGACGCTGCACTTCTGGGTCGCGACGGTCGGCATCGTGGTCTACGTCGTCGCGATGTGGGCCTCGGGCATCACCCAGGGCCTGATGTGGCGCGCGTTCGACGACGTCGGCCGCCTGCAGTACCCGGACTTCCTCGACACCGTGACGCGCCTCATCCCGATGTACTGGTTGCGCGCGTTCGGCGGCGCGCTCTACATCACCGGCCTCGGCATCGGCGTCTACAACATCATCCGCACCTGGCAGACTCGGCCGGCGACCTACGCCGATCCGGAGATCAGCGTGCCGCCGATGATCCGCGCGGCAAAGCAGGCCGCGAAAGAGCAACGCATCCTCGAGCGCGCGACCGAGCCGGGCGTGCATTGGCATCGTAAATGGGAAGGCATGCCGGCGCTGTTCACGGTGCTCGTCGCGCTCGCGGTGATCGTCGCCTCGCTGTTCGAGATCCTGCCGACGTTCCTGATCGGCGGCAACGTCCCGACGATCAAGACGGTCAAGCCGTACACGCCGCTCGAGCTCTACGGCCGTGACATCTATCTGCGCGAGGGTTGTTACAACTGCCACTCGCAGATGATCCGTCCGTTCATCGACGAGACGGTGCGCTACGGCACCAACGGCCAGCCGGCCGAATACTCCAAGCCCGGCGAGTTCGTCTACGACCATCCATTCCAGTGGGGCAGCAAGCGCAACGGCCCCGACCTCGCACGCGAGGGCGGACGCCGCGACGAGCTGTGGCTGCTTCGCCACTTCGACAATCCGCGTTCGACGTCGCCCGGCTCGATCATGCCGAGCTACCCGCACCTCCTTACCGATGACGTGCCGTGGGATGTCATCCAACCGCGCGTCGATGTCATGGCGATGCTCGGTGTTCCATTCGATGCGGCTGCACTCGATCACGCCCCCGGGCTCGCGCAGCAGCAAGCGGTCGAGTTTGCCAAGCGGCTCCGCGACGAGGGCGGGCCCACCGGCATGGAGGGCAAGGACGTCATCGCGTTGATCGCGTACCTGCAGCGACTCGGTCGCGACATTCAACTTTCAACTCTCCAGGGCGGTGCCAAGTGATCCGGTTATCCGAGCTCGTGTCCGCGCTCACGCCTTCGCAATACGCGGAGCTCGCGTTGGTGCTGTTCCTCGCGGTGTTCGTCGCGGTCGTGCTCCGCCACGGTGGGAAGCGCCGTGCCGCCGAGCATGCCGAGTGCGCTCGCTTGCCATTCGACGATGGAGAACTGCGATGAGCGACGATCCGAAACTGCTCGAGCACTCGTACGACGGGATCCAGGAGTACGACAACCCGCTGCCCGGTTGGTGGAGCGCGGCGTTCTGGGCAACGATCGTGTTCGCGTTCGCCTATGTCGGCCTGTCGCCGTTCCTCATCGCGACCCCTGCGGAGGCGTATCGCGGTGCTCTCACGGATTACTCCGGCAAGAAAGACCGCCGCGACCTCGCCGACGCAAAAAACGTCAGCGAGACCATCCTCGAACGCGATGCGCATGATCCGAAGGTCGTCAGCAAAGGCGCAGCGATCTTCGCGGCGCGTTGCGTCCCGTGTCACACCGCCGACGGTCACGGCCTCATCGGGCCGAACCTGACGGACCTCTATCAACTTCACGGCACGACCCGCCTCGACATCTTCACGACGATCCGCGGCGGCGTCGCGGGCACGCCGATGCTCGCGTGGGGCGAACAGATGCCGCCGACCGATGTCGTCGCGGTCGCCGCATTCGCGACCACGCTGCGCGGCAAGAACATCCCGGGCAAGTCACCACAAGGTCAGCGGGTCGAGGCGTTCAAATGACGGAGAACGTCCCCGCGCTGCTCTCCACGTTGAATCGCGACGGCTCGCGCAACTTCCTGCATCCGAAGCTCGCGCGCGGACGGTTTCTCACGCGCCGGCGTGTCGTCGGCTACGCGCTGATCGCCTTGTTCGTCCTGATCCCGCGGATTCGCATCGGCGGGCGCCCCGCGTTTCTGATCGATCTGGTGACCCGCGAGATCTCGGCGTTCGGCAGCGTGTTCCGCCCGACCGACGGCTTCTTGCTCGCCTTGCTCGGACTCGTGATCGTCGCGACGGTGTTCCTGGTCACTGCGTTGTT
>JADGRS010000464.1 GCA_017880705.1 Burkholderiales bacterium | reverse complement strand
GCGAAGCGGCTCGGCGCGGAGGAGGCGATCATCGTCTACCGGCGCACGCGCGAGAAGATGCCCGCGCACGACTTCGAGCTCGAGGAAGCGCTGCAGGAAGGCGTCCTGGTGAAGTGGCTCACGACCATCAAGGACGCCGGAGAGGGCTCCATCACCGTCGAGAAGATGGCCCTCGACGACAAGGGCTTCCCGCAGCCGACGGGAGAGCTCGAGACGCTCGAGGCCGACACCGTGGTGCTCGCCCTCGGGCAGGACGTGGATCTCTCGCTCCTCGACAAGGTGCCCGGGCTTGCGATCGAGAACGGCGTCGTCAAGGTGGGCGCGAACATGATGACGGGCTACGCGGGAATCTTCGCGGGCGGCGACATGGTGCCCTCGGAGCGCACTGTCACGGTCGCGGTGGGCCATGGCAAGAAAGCGGCGCGCCACATCGACGCGTGGCTGTGTGGCGGCGCCTATGCCTCGCCGCCGAAGCACGAGATCGCCGATTTCGGCAAGCTCAACACCTGGTACTACTCCGACGCCTCGAAGACGGTGCAACCGATGCTCGACATCGTGCGCCGGCAATCGACCTTCGACGAAGTGCAGGGCGGCCTTGATGCCACCAACGCGCTCTTCGAGGCGCGCCGCTGCCTGTCGTGCGGCAACTGCTTCGAGTGCGACAACTGCTACGGCGTGTGCCCCGACAACGCCATCGTGAAGCTTGGCCCCGGCAAGCGCTTCGAAGTGAACTACGACTACTGCAAGGGCTGCGGGCTGTGCGAATCGGAATGCCCGTGCGGCGCGATCGAGATGCAGGCGGAGACGATCTGATCGTGTAATCTCTCGGCGAAATCGTTCGAGGAGCGCCCATGCAGCCGTTTTCGATCGTGATTCGCCATGTCGCGGCGATTGCTCTTTCCGTCGCTGCCACCCACGCGTGGGCGGCGGACTATCCCAAGCCGGCCGAGGCCGATTTCGTCGCGACGAACTTCCGGTTCGCGAGCGGCGAGACGCTGCCGGAGGTCCGCATCCACTATCGGACCTTCGGCAGCGTTGCGCGCGATGCCAACGGCCACGCGACGAACGTGGTGCTCATCGGACACGGCACCGGAGGCAGCGGCGCGAGCCTCGTGGATTCTCCCACCGGGAACACGCTCTTCGCCTCGGAGCTCCTCGGAAAGGGCCAGCCCCTCGACGCCGAAAAGTATTTCGTCGTCGTTCCCGACGGGCTGGGCCACGGCAAGTCGTCGAAGCCCAGCGACGGGCTTCACGGCCGCTTCCCGCGCTACGGCTATCGCGACATGGTGGAGGCGCAGTACCGGCTGCTCACCGAGGGGCTCAAGGTCGATCACCTGCGCCTCGCGATGGGCACGTCGATGGGAGGCATGCACACATGGATGTGGGGCGAGCTGCATCCGGAATTCATGGATGCGCTGATGCCGCTCGCGAGCCTGCCCGTGCAGATCGCCGGGCGCAACCGCATGTGGCGCAAGATCGCGATCGACGCGATTCGCAACGATCCAGGGTTTCGCGAGGGCGATTACGCGACGCAGCCCGCGGGACTCCAGGTCGCGACCGAGATGCTGTTTCTCATGAGCAGCAACCCGGTCGTTCGGCAGAAGGCGATGCCCACGCGCGCGCAGACCGATGCGTTCCTCGACAAGTCGGTCGCCGCGACGATGGCTTCGACGGACGCGAACGACCTCGCATACGCGTTGGACGCCTCCTACGACTACGATCCCGCCGCCGACCTCGGCAGGATCCGCGCGCCGCTCGTCGCGATCAACTCGGCCGACGACCTCATCAACCCTCCCGAGCTCGGCCTCCTCGAAGCCGGCATCGCGCGGGTTCCACGCGGTCGCGCGATCGTGATCCCGCTGAGCGACGAGACCATCGGCCACGGCACCCACACCAAGGCGAAGCTCTGGAAGGAGCACCTGGCGAACCTTCTGCTGGAGACCGAGCGATAGGCCGGGGAATGGGAACCCGGCGAGCCTTGTTCAGGTCTACAGGATTGCCATGAGACATTTTGCCGCCACAGCTTTCGGGTTCCTCCTTTGCGCCTGCGCCTCCTACGACGGGAGCTCGCTGCGCGCGGGCGTCTCGAGCGATGCGGATGTTCGCAGCGTGATGGGCGCGCCCGGCGCCGAGTACACGGCGGCCGACGGTACGCGGCGCCTCGTGTATCCGCACGGTCCCCTCGGGACGCAGACCTACGTCGTGAGCGTGGGCGTGGACGGGCGCGTGAGCGCGGGGACGCCCCTCCACTCGCACGGGACGGCCTCGTGACCGAGTTCCTCGGCTATCCGTTCTTCCAGCGGGCGCTCCTCGCGGGCGCGCTCGCGGCGCTGCTCTGCGGCGCGCTCTCGTTCTTCGTCGTCCTGAGGCGTCTCGCGTTCGTGGGCTCCGGCGTCGCGCACGCGGCGTTCGGCGGCGTCGCTCTGGCCACGCTGGCCGGGGTCCCTCCTGGGCTCGGCGGTCTCGTCGCGTCGCTCGCAGTGGCGGCCGCGACGGCCCGGGCCTCGGAGAGCGCGGACGTCTCGGAGGACACCGCGGTGGGCGTCTTCACCGTCGCGGCAATGGCCGCGGGCGTCGTCGCGCTCGGCTTCGTGAAGACGAACGTGGATCTCTTCGGCCTCATGTTCGGCAACATCCTGACGGTCGACCCGGTGGACCTTTTGATCCTCTCGGGGGCGACCGCGGGCATCCTCGGGGCGCTCGTGTACTTCTTCAGGCCGCTCCTTCTCGCGTCGGTCGACGAGGAGGGCGCGCGCGTGGCCGGGGTCGCGACGGG
>JADGRS010000463.1 GCA_017880705.1 Burkholderiales bacterium | reverse complement strand
GTGACCGCGGCGCGCCGGCCGCGATCGCCGCCGATGGCGACCGCCTTCTCGACGTACTCGCGGGAATCGGAAGCCACGAGGTCGTCCAATCCGAGGAGACGCAGCATTGCCGCGCTCTGGCGGCCACGCATCAGGGCCCCCGGCAGAGTCACCACCGGCAATCCCGAGGCGATCGCGTCAAGCGACGTATTGCCTCCCGACCAGTGCAGCGTGTCGAGCATCACGTCGCAGCAGGCGTTCACGCGCAGGTACTCGGCGTGGGTCATGTAGGGAAGGAAGACGACGCGATCCTCGAGCTGCAGCCCGTGGACGGCGAGAGCTTCCACCAGGCGCGCCCTGAAAGCGGCGTTGATGGCGTCGTACTGGGCCGCGAAGAAGACGAGCTTGCCGCGCGGATCGGCTGCCATCACCGCAGCGAGCAGGCGATCGTTGTCGGGATGGATCTTGAAAAGCGACTGCGGCACGAGGTAGAGCGGCACATCCGGGGGAAGCGCGAATTCGGCGCGATCGCCGGCTTCGGCCGCGGCGGGCGTCGCGTAGTTCGTCCCAAGGCCCGGCAGGAGCACGAGACGCTCGCGATAGTGCCGGGCGCCCTCTTCGGGCTCCATCGGCGCCGAGGAAACGAAGTAGTCGACGTTGGGCAGGCCCGTGGTGGTGGGGTGGCCCCAGCCCGCCACTTGCACCGGCGCGAGGCGCAGCGACGCGAGCGAAAACGTCTCGCCGTGCATGCCGAGCTCGGGAAAGACCAACGCGTCGAGCTCATCGCCCAGAATGTACTGCGCGACGACATCGAACGAGCGGCCCGGCAGGTGGCGAAACAAGTCCGAGGACGCGGCGATCGCGCGCGTGTCGTCGGCCACCCATTCGTTGGTGTAGTACACGTAGATCTCGAACCGGCTTCGATCGAGTCGCGTGATCCACGATGCGAAGTAGCGGCCGACGGTGCAGTTGAAGAAGAACTGGCTGCAGAATCCGATGCGCATCTTCGCGCGGCCGCGCACCGGCTCGCGAGGGCGCATCGCCTCGGGAAACCCGCGGCCGAGGACGCCGTGGATGAAGTCGCCGAAGCGGGTCTGCAGCTCGCGGTCGTCGCGGCCCTGGTAGGCGAGGTAGAAATTGGTCCAGCGCGCCTGGAGCATGGCCTCGCGCGGATTGGCGAAGCGGAAGCCCTCGGCGCCGGCCTCGAGGCGTCCCAAGCCTTCCTCGTATTCGGCGCGCCACGCCGCGAGATCCGCGGCGTCACGATAGACCTGGGGCAGGAGGAGGTTCGCCCCGAGCGCCGCCTTGAGGTCCGCCGGATTGTCGGCGGCGATACGCCGGTATTCCACGCGCGCCTCGCGCACGTTGCCCGCGCCCGCGAGAAACTCCGCGTAGGCGTTCAGCGCGCGGACGTGGCGCGGATTGCTGCGCACGGCATCGGAGAAGCTCTTGCGCATTCCCTCGATGTTGCGCGCCTTGCGATGAAGATCGCCGAGGAGCAGGTGCGCGTCGGTAAGGCGCGGGTCGGCGCGCGCCGCCGCCTCGGCATGCTCGAATGCTCGCGGCATCTCGTTGCGCATGTTGTGGATACGCGCGATGTTGAAATGCGCGGTGGCCAGCGGTGCGAGTCCCAGCGACTGGTAGAAGGCCTTCTGCGCCTCGTCGATGCGATCGAGCGTGAGGAGCGCGAGCCCGATGTTGTTCCAGATGCGGGCGTTGGAGGCGTCGAGGGAGGCCGCGGCGCGCAACGCTTCGAGCGCCTCGGGGACGCGCCTCAGGTCGAGGAGCACCTGGCCGCGATTGGCGAGCGGAGCGGCCCAGCCCGGCCGCAGCTCCGCGGCCCGCGCGAAGCTGCGCTGCGCGCCCTCGAGGTCGCCCCGATCCTGCAGCACCATTCCGGCGAGAAGGACCGTGGCCGGCTGCTCGCCGGCCGCTTCGAGCGCGCGGTTCACGCTCTGCCACGAGGCTTCCAGCTGGCCCGATTGATGTTCCGCCAGCGCCCTCAGGTGCCACACGTCGCCGCGCTGCGGATTCGCGTCGAGGAAGGTGGCGTACGCGGCGATGGCCTCGGCGAGCATCCCACTGCGATGGCGCTCCTGCGCGACCTGCAGCGGATCGGCGCTCATGTCGGGTTCGCGCGCCCCGTGGTCCAGCGATGCTCGAGCCTCACCAGGCCGAAGTCGCGCGTCTCGCCGGTGACCACGAATTCACTCTCGATGGTGTCGAAGAGGCGCAGCCCTTCGGGATCGAGCGCGTGCAGGCGCACCGTGTACTTGCCGGGAAGGAGGGCGAGATTGTCGAAGCGCACCGCGAAGGCGAACTGGCGATCCCCCGAGGCGGCGGCGGTGAAGCCCTGCTCGTTCGAGGGCGAGCCGTACACCGGAGTGCCGTCGGCGCGCACGATGCCGAAGAGGAGCACCGGGGAGCGCGCATCGGGCTCGTACGCGAGACCCTGCACCACCATCGCCTCGCCCTGGCGAAAGGTGGCGCTCCTCGTGCCGTCGGCGCGTTCGGTCCACGCCGTCAAAATGCGCGGCATGTTGCCCGAGGCGACCGGCGCGATCTCCTTCGCGGCGCGGCGCTTCTCCTCGTGGTAGGTGAGGTACTCGCGCGTCACGTCGAAGCTCGGCCCGAATTGGCGCGCGCGTCCATGGTGGATCCAGAGCGCCTTGCTGCACAGCGTCTGCACGTGGAACATGCTGTGCGAGCACAGCAGCAGCGTCCCGCCGCCGTCGAGGTAGCGCTCGAGCCACTGGATGCATTTCTTCGAGAAGGACTCGTCGCCCACGGCGAGGACTTC
>JADGRS010000120.1 GCA_017880705.1 Burkholderiales bacterium | reverse complement strand
CCCGCGCTCTCCGAGGGGGCTCGCAAGACCCTCCGGAAGCCGTGCGACGAAATCGAGCGCGTTGGCCATCGCGAGCGCCTCCCGCACCTCGCCGTCGCTCGCTTCGGGACGCCCGTAGCGCACGTTATCCAGCACGCTCGTGGCGAAGATGACCGGATCCTGCGTTACGACCGCGACTCGCCCGCGCAGTTCCCGGGGCGAAGCCTCGCGCGCGTCGAGGCCATCGACGACCACGCGGCCCGAGTCGGGATCGTAGAAACGCAGCAGCAGTTGGAAGACCGTCGTCTTCCCAGCGCCGGAGGGACCGACAAGGGCGACGACTTCGCCGGGCTCGATCGCGAGCGAGAAGCGATCGAGCGCGGGCGTCGAGGGGCGCGAAGGATAGTGGAACGTCACCTCTTCGAAGGCCACGCGCCCCACGGGCGGCGTCGGCAACGATCGCGGATTGTCGGGGGCGCGGATGCGCGAGCGCGTGTCGAGGAGCTCGAGGAGCCGCTCCGACGCGCCGGCCGCACGCTGCAGCTCGCCGTACACCTCGGCGAGGACGAAGGTCGCATTGGCGACGATCACGGCGTAGAAGATGAACGCGGTGAGGCTTCCCGTCGACAAGCGCCCTGCGAAGACGTCGTGCGCCCCGACCCACAGCAGGAGCCCCACGGCACCGAACGCGAGCACGATCACCGCGGCGATCAGCAACGCGAGAAAGCCCGAGCGCTGCACGGCCACCTCGAAGACCCGCTCGACCCGCTCGCCGAATGTCGAGCTCTCGATGTCCTCGTGCGCGAACGCCTGCACGGTGCGGATCTCGTGCAGCGTCTCGTCGACATGGCTGGAGACGTCGGCGACCCGGTCCTGCACCGCGCGCGACAGGCGCCGGACGCGCAAGCCGAGGAGCCCGATCGGCAGCAGCACCACCGGCATGCACGCGAGCGCGAGCACCGTGAGCTTCACGCTCGTGAAGAAGAGCATCGCGACGCAGCCGACCATGGTGATCGCCATGCGCAGCGAGTAGAGGAGAGTCCCGCCCATCACGGCCTCGATGAGCGTCACGTCGTTGGTGACGCGCGACGAGACTTCTCCGGTGCGCGCGTCCTCGTAGAAGCCCGGCGAGAGCGTGAGCAGATGGTCGTACACGCGCCGGCGCAGGTCCGCGGTGAAGCGCGCGCCGATCCAGTAGACGTTGTAGACGCGAAACCAGGTGAGGACGCCGAGACCGGCGATGAGCGCGGCCATGGTCGCGAGCGCCGAGTCGAGGAGCTTTTCCTGGCCGCGCGCGAAGCCTTCGTCGATCACGACCTTCAGCCCTTCCCCGATCACCAGGACCATCGCTGCGGAAAGCACGATCGCCCCGAAGGCGACCGCGATGCGCGCGCGATACGGAAGGAGAAGGCGGAAGAGCGGGAAGAGCCTCCTCAGAGACCTAGCCGCCCCTCTTGATCACCGGGCGCGCGACGGTGCCGGTGATGTTGAACGAGCCGCGGTCCTGCGCGACCTGCGAGCGGATCTCCAGCGCGACGTGGCCCGACAGGGCGCTGTTGGCGCCAATGTCGACCGCGCCATTGCCGTGGAGCACGCCACCCTGCAACGCAACCGTCCGGTACGCAGTCCGATGATCGGCCCCGGCGTACTCGCCGGTGAGCTCCTGGAACTTCGTCACGCCCGCGCGCTGCCCCGCCGAGTCCGATTGCATCACCGCTACGAGGTCCACGTTGCTCACCGAGCCGTCGGCGAGGCGGAACTTGCCCTGCGCGCGCGGCGACTGGAACATCGTCTCGATGGTCGGGCCCTCGCTCGCCACGCTGAAGTTGCCGTCGAGCTTGCCGGTGACGGAAATGTCCTTGGTGAAGACGCTCACCAATTCCTTGGCGCTCATCTTCTCGACGGCGAGGTCGCTCTCGAGCTTGACGCCCGAGGACCAGTTCACGCGCAAGGTGCCGTTCACCTTGCCTTCCATCATGCTCGCCTCGAACTCCGGAACGACGATCTCGGAGGCGGAGAGCGTTCCCTTGATGGACGCGTCGCTCACCGGGATCGGCGCCCCGACGGGAAGGGTCCAGTTGCGCGCGCTGAAGTCGAAGTCCATGCCCTTCTCGGCGGGCTTCAGGACGAGCGTCCAGGATCCGCCGGCGCTCAGCGTGGCCTGGCGCAGCGTGCCGTCGCGTCCGAAGGACAGATTCGCGTCGAACGGGTCGAGCGCGGGCTTCACGTCGAGCTTCACGCCCCGCAGGCGGATGGAATCGATCGCGCCGACCTTGCTCTTGCCCTCGGGATTGCCCCACTTGGGGATGCGCTGCACCGCGTCGCTGCTCAGCGTGACGGTCTCGAGCTCGACGGAATTGATGGACACGCGCTCGCTGAAGAGCGTCGGGATGTCGAGGTAGATGCGCCCGGTCGCGGCCTTCGCGTCGAGGAGCTTGCCCACGGAGACGTTCTCCACGCGAAGGTGCGGCGTCGGCAGGAGGCGGAAGGTGAGCGAGCCGATCGCGACGTCGTCGTGCAGCCACGCGGCGAGCGACACCTCGATCTTCCCGGCGATGTTGCGAAGCGGGACTATGTGAAGCAGGCCGACGGTGAGGATCAGTCCGGCGATCAGGCTTACGAGGATCGTCTTCAGCATCCCCTTCTTGCGGCCGCGGCGCACTCGCTGCTTCGCGGGCGCGGCGTCGGGCGCGGCGTCGTCGGGCTCGACGCGCGTGCGCAGCACATCGGCGATCTCGCGCGCCCTCTTCGCCTGCTCGCCGCGCAGGCGCTCATCCTCGTCGAGCTCGGCCTTGGCCTTCGCGTGCATGTAGGCCTTCGCCTGCGCCTTGCCCTCGATCTCGGCGCGCTTCTCCATGTCGCCTTCGATCTCGGCCTGCACCTTGGCGCGCGTGTCCTCCGCGATCGTCTCGCGGGCGCGCGCCTCGATGCGCGCGCGCGCCTCGGCTTCCTGCTTGGCCTTGCGCTCGGCGTCGAGGCTGTCCTGCAGCTCGCGCTGGCGCTTGTCGCTTTCCTCGGCCTCGATCTTGGCGCGCGCCTCCGCCTCGTACTTGGCGCGGCGCTCGGCGTCGACGGCGGCGGCGGCGGCGCGCTTCTCGGCCTCGACGCGGGCGTTGACTTCCAGCTGCTCCTTCGCGCGGGCCTCGGCCTCCTGGCGCGCGCGCGCTTCGGCGTTCGCGCGCCGCTTGGCCTCTTCCTCCGCCTGCTGGCGAAGGCGCTTCGTTTCTTCCTCGGCCCTGATGCGAGCCTGGGTCTCCGCGGCGGCGCGCGCCTCGGCTTCGGCGCGCAGCTTGGATTCCTGCTCGGCGCGCGCGCGCGAATCGGCTTCCGCCTTGGTGCGCGCCTCGATCTCGGCGCGGTGCAGAGTCTCGCGTTCCTGGTTGATCCGCTCCTCGAGCTCGGCCTTCGCGGCGAGGCGCGCCTCGGCCATGATCTCGGCCTTCATCTGCTCGCGGGTCTGCGGCTCGACGTCGTTCTTGAGAAGGTCCTCCATCTCGCCGCGGATGCGCGTCTCGATCTCTTCCTTGAGGCGCGCTTTCAACGCCGCCTCGGCGTTGTTCGCTTCGGCGGCCTGCTTCTTCGCCGCGGCGTCGGCGGCGGCGCGTGCCGCGGCCATCGCCTGCGCTTCGGCTTCGGCCCGCGCGCGCGCCTCGGCAAGCACCTTGGCTTCCTTCTCCGCGCGCACGCGCAGCTCCGCGAGCCTGCGTCCTTCCTCTTCCTCCTTGGCCTTCTGCTCGGAGGTGAGCTTCGCCTGCTGCTGCGCGATCGACGCGTTGCGCGCCTGCTCCTCGCGCATCTTGGCCTCGAGCTCGATCCTCGCGCGCTCGCTGGCTTCCTTGGCGCGGCGCGCCTGCTCCATCGCCTTCTGCTCGGCTTCGGCCTTGGCGCGTGCCTCGGCCTCCAGCTTGGCACGCGACTCGGTCTCGACCTTCGCCTTCGCGCGCGCCGCATCCTGCGCCTGGGAGGCGGACTTCTTCGCGGCGTCCGCCTTCTCCTGCTGGCGCACGAGCTCGCTGATGTCATTCGCCGCGCCGGGAATGACGCGCTGCGTCGACGCGGGCATCTTCCCGGGCGCCGTGAAATCGAAATCGTCTTCGGGACCGAACGGATCGGCCTCTTCCTTGCGCACCTGGAAGACGCGCGCGAAGCCGTCCTTGTTGAGGGCGTTCAGCGCCTTGGTGAGCGAGGCCTGATCCAGGTCGGCCTTTTCCATGATCTGGCCGAAATTGGACTTGCCGTCGATCAGCTTGAGGACCTTCATGAGGTCCTTCGAAAGCGACGCCGACTTCTGGTTGACCTGCGTGATGCCCTTCGCGGTCTTGGTGTAAACCGTCGTTCGATCCATCGAGTCCCCGGCGAAAATCTCCCTAGTGGCCGGGCGGCCACCGCGTCCGGCGTTGTTCGGACCCGGCAATAATGGCATGAATTCAGCACCTTGAAAAATGAACTCGCACACACCCCGAAACTTGCGATCACGCGGCATGGTCTGTTGTGGCAACCTGTCGCGAACCTGTCGTCGACACCGGGGCCTTGCGCGTTGAAAGGCTGACCTCGATCAACAGGGGAACGCCCCTCTCGGAAGGTGCCTCATGCGTCGCATCGCTCTCGTCTTGTCATCGCTCATCGCGTGCTCCGCCGCGCTTTCGCAGGCGCAGGAACCCCCGGGCCGCGTGGGAAGGCTCGCCTATGCCGAAGGCGGCGTTTCCATGTACCAGGATCCCGAGCAAGGCTGGGAGCAGGCCTATGTGAACTCGCCGGTCACCTCGGAGAATTCGGTCTGGACGCAGCCGGGCGCACGCGCCGAGCTGCGCGTCGGCGGCACCGCCCTCAGGCTGGACGAAGACACGCAGCTCGATGTCTCCGAGATCGCCGACGACGCATTGGAAGCTGGCGTCGCGCGCGGCGCGCTCAACGTGCGAGTGCGCTACAAGCAGGGCGCCGAGCGCTTCGCGATCTCGACGCCGCACGCGCGCTTCATCCTCGAGGCCGATGGGCGCTATCGCATCGATGCCGATCCCGACGCCAACCAGTCGCGGCTCACGGTGTTCTCGGGCGCGGCAAGCATGGAGACGTCGCAGGGGCGCGTGCGCGTCGACCCGGGCCGGTCGATCGTCGTGCACGGCGCGTCCTCGGAATACGCCTTCGAGACGGCGCAGGACGACGCCTTCGACCGTTGGGCGCTCGAGCGCGACAACCAGTGGCGCGACGCCGTTTCGCGTCGCTATGTCTCGACGTATATGACGGGCTACGAGGATCTCGACGGCTATGGCCAGTGGTCGCAGGATGCCGACTACGGCGCGCTCTGGTTTCCGGCGCGCGTCGCCTCCGACTGGGCGCCGTATCGCAACGGGCGCTGGTCCTACGTGCGACCGTGGGGCTGGACGTGGATCGACGACGAACCGTGGGGCTACGCGCCGTCGCACTACGGGCGCTGGGTCTTCGTGCGCAACCGCTGGGGATGGGACCCGGGGCGGCGCGTGGAGCGTCCGGCTTGGGCGCCCGCGCTGGTGGGCTGGGTTGGCGGCGCGAACTGGAGCGCCGGAGGAAGCCCGGGCGCATCGAACGTGATCGCCTGGTACCCGCTGGCGCCGTGGGAGCGATACGAGCCGTGGTATCGCAGCAACGCCAATTACCTGGGCCGCGTCAATTCCGCCGTGCAGGATCGCGCGCCTCGAGGGTGGCAAGGCCACGGCGACGATTGGCGCCGCATCAACCGCGATCGCGCGACGACCGTGGTGCAACGCGATGCGATGCTCGACCGCCGTCCGGTGCAGCATTCGATAGTCGCCATCGCGCCCGACGCGCTTCGCCGCCAGCAAACGATAGGGCCCGCGCAGGTGCGGCAGGCCTTGCCGCAGCACAGCGAACTGATACGCCGTCGCGCCGAGCCGGGCCAGGCCACGGCCGCGCCTTCGCGGCGTCCGGCCGCGAGCGGCGCTCCGGCGCAGGCGAGCCAGGGCGCCCCGCAACAGAACAGCCTGGCGCTCCCCGATTTCTCGCGTCGCCCCACGCCTGCCGTGCTCGCTCCGGCGCCCGCAAACCGGCCGCCATCCCAGGCGACGCGACCGGGCGGCCCTTTCCCCGGGGCCCGCATCGAGCCGAATCCCCTGGCGGCCCCGCCCGCGGTGAATCCGGCCGCTGGGGGCAACGCGAATCCCGCCGCGCGAGCCGAGCCGTTGCCGCCCGCGCCCGTCAACGATCGCCAACGCGAAGCGCAACAGCTGCAGCAGCAACGGCAGGTTCGCGAAGCGCAGCAACTGCAGGAGCGTGCGCAACGCGAGGCGCAGCAGCAACGTGAAGCGCAGCAGCGCGATGCCCAGCAACGCGACGCGCAGCAGCGCGACGCGCGACAACGGGACACCCAGCAGCGCCAGGCGCGTGAAGCGCAGCAGCAGGAGCGCTCGCAGGGGGAAGCGCAGCAACAGCGCGAGGCGCAGCAACGCGACGCGCAATTGCGCGATGCCCAGCAGCGCGACGCGCAACAACGCGATGCCCAGCAGCGCGACGCGCAACAACGCGACACCCAGCAGCGCCAGGCACGCGAAGCGCAGCTGCAGCAGGAGCGCGCGCAACGCGAAGCGCAGCAACAGCAGCAGCGCGATGCCCAGCAGCTTCAGCAGCAGCAGGAGCGCGCCGCGCGAGCCGGGCAGCAGCAAGCGCAGCAGGCCCAGCAAGCGGCGCAGCAGGCCCTGCGTGCGCAGGACGCGCAGCGAGCGCAGGAAGCACAGCGCGCGGCGCGCGGCGCGCCGCCGCCGCAGCCCGCCCCCGCCAACCCGGTCGCGCGTGGCGAGCGCGACAAGGAAGCGGACAAGGCAAAGGAGAAGGAGAAGGAAGAAAAGCAGCGCTGAAGCGCCAGAGGCCGGGCCGCCGGCCCTTCTTCGTTGACACCTTCATTGATGCCGCCAGAGACAAACCGTAACATTCCGGCAGGTGCGGCGCATTGTGCTGGTCGAACGCGAGAGCGCACACTGGCACAACCGTGAAGGAGATCATGAGAATACGACTTGCCGCTGTCCTCGTTTCGCTCGCCTCATCGCCCGCTATCGCGGACTGTCACTGGGAATGGCTGTGCAACGGCGAGGGCGCGTGCAAGCAGATGCCGGTTTGCGACACGCTCTACGACAAGCCGCCGCCGCGCCCCGAGAGCGCGCCGCCCTCGCCTCCGCCGATCCGCATGCGGCCCCACATGGTCCACGGCGAGAAGGGCCCGGCCACATGCGAGTACATCATGCGGCAGACGCAGAGCGGACGCTGGCAATGGGACGAGGCGTGCTTCTGCGCCGACCCGAAGAAGACCGCGGACCCGACCGGGCCACTCGCGAACATCGTGCGCTGCGAAACGCCGTGGAAGGAATGAATCACTTCACGCGCCGGGGCGTGAACTCCTCTTCGATCGCCTCGCGATAGTAGCTTCCCGGCGTGGGCGAGGCGATGAGCCTGCGATAAACCTCCGGCGAGATGTTGGCGTACTCGAAGGTCCCGGTGCTGGTCTCGACCACGAGCTTGCGGCTGCGCTCGTCGTAGCCGGCCGCCTTGAGCCCCTGCGCATTGATGCGCTTCATCTCCATCACGGAGACTCCATCGCGTCGAGCAATTCCTCGATCTCCTCGCGGTGCGAGCGATCGTGGTCGATCACCATCGCGACGAGATCCGCGAGTGTGATGCGCTCGCCGCCGAACACGGCCTCGCGCGCGAGCTGCGAATCGCCGAGCGGCGCGAGCAACGCGATCAGCTCCCGCCGGGCGGTCGCGAACTCGCGCGCCGCGGCGTGCGCATCCTGCGACAGGTAATCGCGCGCCTTCGCCACCGCGGTCCCGTCGAAGCCTGCGAGGGCGGGCGCGCTCTCGGCAAGCATGCGCGTCACGCGCACGAGATAGCCTTCGCGCTCGAGGTCGCGCAGGTGGCAGGCCTGTTCGGTGAGCGAGAAGCCATCCTTGCCCGGGCGGAACACGAGCTCGCCGGGATCGACGGCCTCGACGGCGGCGCTGAGAAACGCGGGCATCGTCGCCAGGCGCTCGATCGCCATTTGCAGCCCGGCGCTCGGGAAATCGGCGTCGTTCATGGCGCTCCTTATCCGGTGAGTGTCTAGTGGCTCGCGCGATCTCCCCACAGCTCCTTCAGGCGCGCGTCGCGCCCGCAGCCGCTGCGATAGAGCTGGTAGCGGACCGGGTTCTTCTTGTAGTAGTCCTGATGATAATCCTCGGCGGGATAGAACGGCCCCGCCGCGACGATCTGCGTGACGATCGGCTGCTTGAACGGCTTCGATTTCTCGAGCGCGGCCTTCGATGCTTCCGCGGCCTTGCGCTGCGATTCGTCGTTGTAGAAGATCGCGGTGCGGTACTGGCTGCCCGAATCGCAGAACTGGCGATCCTTGACCGTCGGGTCCACGCTCACCCAGAAGACGTCGAGGAGCTTCTCGTAGGTCACCTTCTTCGGATCGAAGATCACCTGCACCGATTCGGCGTGCCCGGTGCTGCCCGACGATACCTCCTGGTAGGTCGGGTTCGCCTTGTTGCCGCCCGTGTATCCGGAGATGGTCTGCGTCACGCCCGGGACCTTGTCGAAGTCGGATTCCACGCACCAGAAGCAGCCGCCCGCGAAAGTGG
>JADGRS010000119.1 GCA_017880705.1 Burkholderiales bacterium | reverse complement strand
CGGCTGCTCAAGCTGGATGCGAAGCCCTACGAGGCCGATTCGTCGAGGGTGCACGTGCTTCCCGAGGCGGGCGCGAAGCCCCAGGGCGACGCGAGCCTCATCCTCACCAACCGCCGGCTGCTCATCAAGACCGAGAACGGCAAGGTCGCGGCGATCCGTTACGGGCCGCAGGCGCAGATCCATCTCTACAGCGACGGGCTGCGCCTCGAGCGCACGGTCGGCAACACGTTGCTGCGATGGAAGTCGAAGTCGGAAGAGACCGCGGAGATCGTCGGCGAGCTTCTCGGCGCGCTGATGAAATAATTGGTGTCAGGTACGCATTTCCGAGGAGCGGAGCCGCTCCTCGGAAATGCGTACCTGACACCAATTATTTCTGTGCTGCTGCCGGCTGGGCGGGCTCGGGCTTGGGAACGATCAGCTCGGCGTAGTTGAACATCGGCAGCGGCGGCGGCAGCTTCAGCTGCTCCGCGATGTCCATGCGCACCTGGAGGGCGAAGCGCGTGAGCGTCTCGACCGGGATCTTCGCCGGCGGAACCTTGTTCACGAGGATCTGCTCGGCCTTGTACGCGGTGAACTGGCCGATCGAGTGATAGCGGCTCACGAGGCCCGCGACGGCGCCGGTTTCCATGAGCTGCTCGGTGGATGCGAACGCCGGCAGGCCGACCGCCATCGCCGCGGGGATCACGACCTTCTGAGCGATGGTGCCCAGGTAGGAGTCGGGCGGGAGGTAAAGCCACTCGACGTTCTGCTGCTTCAATTCGCGCACCATCTCCGGCGCGCCCTCGGCGGTCACCTTCTTGTTGGCGTCGAGCCGAAGCGGCTTCGCGATCACGGTGAATCCGAGGCGCTTCGATACCTCGCGCACTTCCTCCACGACCACCACGGAGTTCTGCTCCGTCGGCGTGTAGAGGATGCCGATCGACTTGAACGGCCGATAGGAGGCCATGGCGCGGATCTGCGCCTCGGTGGGCGCCACGTGGAAGACGCCGGTCACGTTGCGCCCGGGGTTCTTGAGGTCGCGCACGATCTTCGCGAGGACGGGCGCGGCTACGAGCGTGAATACGACGGGAATATCGGTGATGTTCACCGCGGGATCGACCTGGTCGTAGGTCCCGACGACGCCGAGCGTGACCGACGTTCCCCATGTGTAGACGAGATCGGGCTTGGTGCGCTTGATCTCCTCGAGGAATCCGGACATGCGCGAGTTCTCGCGGTTCAGGTCGCGCCACGTGATCTGCACGGGAATTCGGCGCGCGGCGAAATAGTCCTGGAAACCCTTCTCGACGTCGGTCATGCCGCGGAAGGTGATCGCGTAGATGCGATAGGGCCGCGTGCTCGCCTGGGCCCGCGCGTCTCCGTCCCCGACCAGGGTGAGCGAGACGATGAAGAGAGCGAGGAGCGCGCGAATCATGAGTGGGCGGGGGCTGCCGGCTGCCATTCGGAGCCGTGGGTTGCGATGGTGAAGGCGATTCCGCAGAAGAGCACCAGCGCCGAGAGCGCCACGAATGAGCCCTGGTATCCCCAAAGTATCACGAGGAGGCTCGCGATGAGCGGCCCCAGCGCGTTGCCGAGGCGCTCGAGGAGCCGGTAGACGCCGTACACCGCGTCGTTGCCGTAGATGCGGATCTCCTCCTGGCAGTGCTCGGCGACGAGGGCGCTTTGCGCGGCGATCGAGAGCGCCTGCCCGAGGCCCAGCAGGAACACCACGCCGAAGAGCACGAGGAAGCTGTCCGAGAGCAGGAGGAGCAGGCCCGAGAGTCCCGAGATGATGAGCCCCACCGACACGTAGCGGTCGCGGCGCATGGTCGCGTCCGAGAGGCTCGCCGAGAGCGGCACGATGAGCACCATCATCACCGCGTAGACCATGAGCATGCGTCCGGCCATGGCCGACGTGTTGCCGATCGACACGATGTAGAGGGGCACGAGGTAGAAGCACACGCCCGTGAGGATGACCTTCGCCGGCATCGCCGCGAGGCCCGTGAGCGTCATGAAGCGGCGGTTCACGATGAGGGCCATGATCTCGCGCATGCGCGGGCCGCGCGTGGGCTTGCCCGTGGGCAGCACCACTTCGGTGGTCGGAAGTCGCATGATGGCGAGGATCGAAAACAGCGACATCAGCGCCGACACCCCGAACGACAGCCGATAGCCGATGTTGTCGGCGAGGATGCCGCCGATCGAGGGGCCGCACACCGTCGCCACCATGATGGCGCCGATGAACAGCGCGAATCCCTGGGCCCGGTTCTGATGGCCCGTGCGGTCCAGCACGTAGCCCTGGGCCGCGACGAACACCATCGCGTAGCCGAGCGCGCAGAGCGAGCGCCACAGGATGAGGTCGTAGAGGTTGTAGGCAAGCGCGGTGCCCGCGAAGCCGATGGTCGCGACGATCGCGCCCACCAGCATCGCCTTCCTGCGGCCGACGCGCTCGCTCCAGCTGCCGAGGTACGGCTGCCCGAGGGCCACGATCAGCATGAAGAGCATGATCGGGAGTCCGATCACTACTTGCGGGGAGATGCCCGGGATCGCCACGATCAGCTGGTTCACGTAGCTCGGCAGGAACGAGCGCGTGAGCTCCTCGGCGAGGATGAACGCGAAGAGCGGCGCGCGGATGCGGTTCAGGTTCATCTCGTCGCCGTCGGTCGCCTCGGGCGCGGAGCCGAAGCGCAGCCGCTTCGAGATCCCCTCGAGCGCGTCCTGCGCGGGCTTCAACGCCTCGCGCCGCTGCGCGGTCGCCGTGCGCAGCTTGTCCTGCAGCTCGCCCACCAGGAACTCGTAGCGCACGTTCAGGTGGTCGATCGCCGAATCGATGCGCCGCAGCAGCCGGCCGATCTCGTCGTTCGCGCGGATGCGCGCGGTCGCGGTGAAATCTCCCGAGCGCATGCGATCGACCTGCCGCGCGAATTCCCCGAGGCCCGAGGCGAGGCGCGCGCCCGCCATGAAGTTCAGAAGCTCGAGCGTGAAGAACAGGGAAACCACGAGCACCACGACGACGTCGAGCAGGACCTCGAGCAGCACGTGATCGACGAAAGCGGCGTCGATGCCCACGTGCAGCACGCCCAGGGGCTTGCCGTCGTCGTTGATCGGCATCGACACGATGTATTGCTGGCCCACGCGCGCGGCCTTCGAGAGCTCCGTCGTCTCGTGCGCGATCTGCAGCACCACGGGGTTGCGGAAGTGGCTGCGCGCGCCGATGGGCTCGGTGCCGCGCGCGAAGAGCACGTTGCCTTCGGTGTTGGTGATCGCCATGTAGGCGAACTCCGGGTTCTCCTCGAACACTTCGGCGAACGTCTGCTCGACGCCGTAGAGCTGCGAGAAGTCGATGCCGTAGCTCGTCGCCTTCAGCACCAACGCGCGCACCGAGGCTCCGACGGTCGCCGCCTTCTGCTCGGTCTCCGGAACGAGCTCGCGGTCGAACACGCGGTGCGAGAAGAACGACACCACGGCGAGCGCGATGACGACGCACACCATGATGACTCCCGCGAGTCGCCAGTAGATGCGCCAGAGATAATTTTTCTCGAGCATGGGCGCGGCTACGGCACGGAGTCCAGCTTGGCCCGCAGGTCGTCGAGCGCGACGTTCGCCTCGCGCAGGGACGAGCGCAGGTTGCCGATCGCGGTGTCGAACGCGGAGCCGGTGGGCCCGGCGGGTTCGTTGCGGTCCTCGAGGTGGCTCGCGGCGGCCTCGAGCGCGCGAAGGTCGCGCTCGAAGCGGCGGATCACCACGATCAACGCGAGCGGAGCCACGAGGGCGATGCCGAGGAACGAGAAGATCGACGCGAGCAGGATCTCGCGCCCCGCGACCTTCGCCGCGCGGTCGACCTCCTCGGCGGAATAGCGCAATGCGAGATATCCGACCGTGAGGTCGAAGTTGTTCTTCAGCGAGATGCCGGCGACGTATTCATCGGGCGCCTCGGTTCCCCACTCGGTCGTCTTCGAGCGCGCGGCCGCTTCGATCCACGAGTTGGAGACTTTCTCGCCGACGCGCGCGCGTTCCGTGCTGTAGAGGACCTGGCCCGTCTGGTCGAACACGTCGATGCCGTGAATGAGGCGATCGCTCGCCTTCTCGCGCGACAGCAGCGCGTTCATCGTGCCGAGCTCCATGAACTGCATGCCCACGGAGAGCGATGCCTGCACGCTGTTCTCGACGTTGCGCCCGATCACGAGCACGCGCGACTTCACGATGCCCGAAATGGTGCTCTTGTACTTGAAGTAGTTGAGGAACGCCGCCATGCCGACGGCGAAGAAGCTCACCACCAGCGCGACGATTATGAACCGGACGCGTATCGTCCCCATCCCCGAGACCCACTCCCCCTGAATATCCCTTCAAATGGTATCACGGGGCCTCTGCAAAAGCCTCAAGTATTTCCACTAAGTGTTTGTCGCCGTGGGCTTTTCAGGGGCTTGTGGACTGCCCGTTTGTGATAGCTTTACGGCTCCGCGGCGGGCGAAGCCCGGACAAGGGGGAGGCGTGAGCATGAGCGACATCCCGAAGCCCGGGGCACGGCCGCACGACGAACTCGACGCCCTCGGGCTGGACGACCGCTCGCGCACCGTGTTCGGCCCCCGTGCCGAGGGCGCCGACCGCACCGTCGTGGACCCGACGGCCCTGCCTTCGCGCTCGAACGCCCCCAACGACCCGCGGCGCGTGCTCTCGCCCATCCCCGCGGCGGCGAGCCTGGCGCTGCCCGCGGGCTTTCGCCTCTTCGAGTACCGCATCGACGGCATCCTCGGCCAGGGCGGATTCGGCATCGCGTACGCCGCGACCGACGTGAACCTCGCCGCCAAGGTCGTCATCAAGGAATACCTCCCCGAGGAGTTCGCCTACCGCACGCTCGACAACAGCGTGCAGGCGCGCGACGACACGGACCAGGAGTTCTACCAGAGCGGGCTCGACAGCTTCCTCGTGGAAGCGCGCACGCTCGCCACTTTCCGCCATCCGAACATCGTGCGCGTGGCGCGCTTCTTCGAGGCGAACAAGACCGCGTACATGGTGCTCGAGTACGAGCGCGGCCAGTCGCTCAAGTCCTACCGCAAGAAGCACGAGCGCATTCCCGAGGCGACGATGGTGTCGCTCCTCGCGCCGCTCCTCGAGGGCCTCGAGGTCGTGCACGACTCGGGCTACCTGCACCGCGACATCAAGCCGGACAACATCTACGTGCGCGACGAGGACGGCAGCCTGGTGCTGCTCGACTTCGGCGCGGCGCGCCAGACCGCGATCGAGAAGGCCGAGATCGGCATGGTGGTGACGCCCGGCTACGGGCCGATCGAGCAGTACGCCGGCGGCGGCCGGCAGGGACCCTGGACCGACATCTACTCTCTCGGCGCCACGCTTTTCTGGCTCATCACCGGCAGGAAGCCCATCGACGCGCCCTCGAGGCTCGCCGATCCCGATCCCCTTCCCAGCGCGGAGGCGCTCGGCAAGGGGCGTTACAGCGCGGAGTTCCTGCGCACGATCGACTGGATGCTCAAGCGCCATCCCGACGAGCGGCCGCAGAACGTGGCGGCGCTTCGCTCGGCGCTCTTCGCGTCGCACGCGGGAGCGCTCGGCCTGCAGGAGGCGCTGCGCAAGGGCGACGAGGAGGCCGCGATCGCCGACTCGACCGAGACCTGGGCGGTGTCGGTCCGCTCGCCGCGCCTGCTCAGGCGAAGGCTGCATCGCTTCGGCCGCGTGATGTGGCGGCCCAACTCGTGGCCGATGGCGGTCAAGATGACGCTCGCCATGGTGGCGACCGCGCTCGGGCCGATGCTGATCACCGCGTACTACAACCTCGGCTCCACCGAGAGCCATCTCGCCGCCGTGGAGCTTCGCAACCTCGAGCAGCTCGCGTTGAGCACCGCGGGGCGCGTCTCGCAGCTCATCATCGACACGCAGACGCTCGCCAACTACGTCGGCAGCGACGACCACTTCGTCTCGTTTCTCGAGGCCCCCACGCGCGCCGGCACCAAGGCGACGCTCGAGAAGCTCGAGGGCCTCACCCGGGCGAACTCCGACATCCAGTTCGCGATGGTCATGGACGCCGCGGGCAACGCGATCGTCGCGACCGACCCGCAGGTGATGGGAAAGAACTTCAGGTTCCGCGACTACTTCAAGCAGGCGATCGAGGGCCATGCCTTCATGAGCGGCATCGTTGTGGGCTCCGTCGCCGGTGCCGCGGGCGTCTTCTATTCGCGCCCGGTGTTCGGCCCCGACGGCAAGAAGGTGCTCGGCGCGGTGGTGATGCGCATCAGGGCCGAGCCCATCGCGCGCATCCTGTCGAGCGCGCGGATCGACAACGAGCGCATCCCCTTCCTCGTCGACGGCAACGGGGTCATCGTGTGGCATCCCGACGAGAAGCTCATGTACGGCAGCCTCATGCCGCTGGGCAAGGACGTGCTGGCCGAGATAATCGCCGACCAGCGCTTCCGCCGGCCGACCGTCGAGTCGATCAACCAGCCCGAGCTCGCGAAAGTGATGGTGGGGTCGAAGGAGCGCGGCAACGTCGTGTTCAAGTCGACTATCACGGGGCGCGACGAGATCGCCGGCTTCTCGCCAGTGCCCGGCATCGACTGGGTCGTGGGCGTGTCGGAGTCGCGCGACTATTTCGCCGCGCCCCTCGACAGGCTCTTCGAGAAGGTGATCGCGAGCGTGCTGCTCGCCGGCGTCATCTTCGTCGCGCTCGCGGTCATCTTCGCGCGCTCGATCGTGCGGCCCATCGAGACCCTCACCGCGGCGGCGCACTCGCTCAAGAGCGGCGACTACGCCAACGCGAACATCGCGGTGCGCTCCAACGACGAGGTCGGCAAGCTCGCGCGCACCTTCAACGTGATGATCGACGTGCTGCGCGAGCGCGAGCGCGAGCGCGGGAGAAAGACGACGGCGGGGAACGCGGACGAGCGCCGTTGACCGGCGCTTCGCCGGCCGGCAGCCGATCAGGCGCCGCGCGACGCCACCAGCCGCACGGGCGACTTGGCTTTCGCCGCGGGCTCCGCTCGCGTCTTGGCGTGCAGGACGGTCCACTCGCGCGACGCCGTGTGACCCATCAGCCATTCGTGGATGAACCAGTTCTGGTTTCGGTCCGAGAGCACGGGCGTGTGCCCCGTGTTCGGAACGTGCATCACCGCGACATCGTGCTTCGCCTTCATGCGCTTGATGGTCGGCGGCAGCAGGGCGTCGGACATCATTCCGTGGATGAGCAGCACGGGGCAGTGGATCTTCTTCCACTGGCGCCACTGGTCGAGGCTTTCCTGCGCGTCGGCGCGGAATGCCTGGAGCGCGCGCACGTCGTGGCGATAGACCCGCCCGCCTTCCTCGTCGGACCACCGGGTCTGGTGGAAGGTCACGTTGAAGCGCACGTCGTCGCTCACCGGACCATCGTTCTTCTGCGAGGCGCCGATCTTGCGCAGCAGGTCGCCCGGATCGCGGAAGACATAGTGGCGCGCGAGGGTCGCCGAGCGGCGCTTGCGCCGCGCCTTGGGAATGAAGGGGCCGATGTCGTTCAGGATGAGCCGGCTCACGAGGCTCGGATGGTGCGCGACGAGGTCGATCGCGGCGCTGCCGCCCATCGAGGAGCCGAGCACGATCACCGGGCCGCCGCCCAGGTGGTCGATCAGCTGGCGCAGCTGCTCCGTGTACGTGGCGAGCGAGTAGTCGCGCTCGTCGGCCATCCACCCGGAGCGTCCGCGGCCCACCCAGTCCATGCACACCACGCGGAAGTGGCTCTCCAGATCGGAGGCGAGATAGTTGAAGCGCATCGCGGTGTTCGCGACCCCGCCCACGCACACCACGATCGGGTTCGCGGGATCGCCCCAGTCCGTGTACGCGACCTTGACGGGATAGGGCTTGCGGAAGCGCGGCAGGCACTTCTGCAGGCGCACCGGGTGGTGATAGTCGAAGTGCCGCAGGTCGAACTGGTGGTCGAAGCGCTCGATGATGCGCTTGGCCATCGACATGTATTCGTCCCACGTCTTGAGCACGCGGCGCTTGCCCGGGATCGAGGGCTCCCAGTCGGGGTCGTGCCGCTTGCGGCGCACCTCGGGGGGCGTGCGGGGAGGGCGCGCGGCCATCAGGCCTGGTGGGGGCGCGTCACGCGCAGTGAAGGTTGCCCGGCGTGGGGAGCCACCGAGAATTCCACGATCTCGCCGTTGCCCACGCTCATGCGCTCGGTGCCGCCCATGAGGTTGTTCAGCACGCGTCCCACGCCCTTGCTGCTTACCAGCAGCGGCCGGCGCTCGAGGGTGGGGCGCAGGTGCTCGAACGCGAGGGCGATCCGCGACTCGAACTGCTCGTCGGACTCGCCTCCGGGAGGCGTCACTCCGCGCCTAAGCATGTCCTCGGTGTCGGCGATGGGCTTGTTGTTCCATTGACCGAGCTTGCGCTCGTTCAGCAGGGGCTCGATCTCCACCGGAACCGTGCCGAGCACGCCGCTGATGATCGAGGCCGTCTGGCGCGTGCGAATCAGCGAGCCCGAGACGATCACGCCGATGCGCAGGTTCATCTTCTCGATCTGCTTGGCGAGGAGGTATGCCTGGTCGCATCCGATGTCCATCATCGGAATGTCGTTGTCGCCGCCGCAGCGGAAGCCGCGAAAGTTCGGCTCCGTGATGCCGTGGCGCACGAAGAAGAGCGTGAAGGG
>JADGRS010000462.1 GCA_017880705.1 Burkholderiales bacterium | reverse complement strand
TGATACTGGAAGTGCGGCGCCTCGCAGCTCTTCGTCTTCGCGAGGGGCTGCACCGAGGTGGCCCAGCGCCAGCCCGGCTCGAAGATCGCGCGGCCGATGGTGGCGCCGCCGATGGTGATCAGCTCGACCCGCCCTTTCGGAAACTCGCGGATCTCCTCGGGCTTGCCGAAGTTCTTCAGTTCCGCCGCGGCGCCGGCCTTGGCGATGTGCTTGTGCTCGTGCTCGTGTGCGATGGTCATGGCGATCTCCCTTGTCAGTTCTTCTCGGCGGCGACGACCCAGTTCTCGATGCTCGACTTGCCGTCGCGCACCATGGTCGCGGTCGCGTCGAGCTTGCCGCCGCGAATCACGCCGCTCCAGACGAGCCGCCCGTACTTCGGGCTTTCGGTCTCGGCCTCGAAGCGCGTCGCATCGCCGGCCGCCCCGATCTTGTAGGCCGCGTCCGAGTAGCCGTAGCGATCGCACGCCGACGAGCGGAAGCGCCCATCCTTGAAGACGAGGGTGTCGGCGTCACCCGACGTCTTGCCGCGCTGGATGAAAACGCCTTCGAAGCTGCGGCCGTCGAGGGCATTGGTTTCGGCGAAGGCGGGAAAGGCTACGGCCGTCGCGAGCGCGATGGCGGCAGCGGTGTGGGTCTTGCGGTTCATGGGGTGCTCCGTTCGGGTTGAAGGAGCGGCCATCGTGCGGCGCTTGGTGATAGCGCGGTATGGGGAGGATTGCGTACTACGCGCCCAGCTCTCCCAGCACGCGGTCGCTCGCGGACTTGAAGCGCGCGACATCGCCGTAGGAGCGGGCGATCATCATGGCGCCCTCGAGCGTCCCGAGCAGCGCTTGCGCCACCTCGCCGGCGGTGCCGGAGAACTTGAGCACCTTCTCCCGCTTGCCCTGCTGCAGGACGCCGACCAGCCAGCGCTCGTTCTCGTCGAAGAAGTGGCGCATGTCGTCTCGCATGGACTTCGGCAGCGTGCCGAACTCCGCCGCCAGCATTCCGCACAGGCACATGCGGTTGTCGCCCAGGACATCCTCGTAGATCGCGGCGTAGCGGCGCAGCTTCTCACGCGCGTCCCTGCCCTCGGCGTCGATGCGCACCAGGGCGGCGAGGAAGTTGCGCTCGTATCGCTCGATGAGGCGCGCCCCGAGATCCGCCTTGGCGGGGAAGTGGTAGTGAAGGCTCGCCTTGGTGACGTGGAGTGCGCTCGCGATGTCCGCGTAACTGAATCCGTTGTAGCCGCGCGTCTGCACGAGCCGCTCGGCGATGTCGAGGATGCGCTGCGATGTGTCCGGCCGGGCCATGGAGCCAACAATACGCCCTTACCTACTAGTTGACAAGTAACTTACCAACTGGTAAATAGGTAGCAGGCACGGGTTGGCAGGCGTCATCAGAAGGAGGCGAGCGATGCTTCAGGAACTGACCAGGCGGGATCTTCGGGCGGCCCTCGACACGCTGCACACGATCGGCGAGGCGAGCGCGAGCGTGGACGGATTCGCCCGCCACGGCGTGGCGAGCTTGCGGCACCTGGTGAGCGGCGAGCTCACGACCCTCTCGATCTGCAACCTCGAGACCGGCCATCGCAGCGTGGTGAGCGACGTGCCCGGCGCGATCGCCAAGCGCCAGATCGAAGCGTTCGACCACCACTTCCACGAGCATCCCCTGGTGCTCGCCCATGGGCGCAACCCGCGCGCCGAGACGCGGCGCATCAGCGACCTGCTGCGGCCGGCCGAATTCCAGCGCACCGCGCTCTTCAACGACTACTACCGGCCGATCCGCATCGACCACGCCATGGCGGTGCCGATCCACGTCGACCGGACTTGCCTGGTGAGCTTCGTGTTCAACCGCAGCAAGCGCGACTTCGCCGATCGCGACCGCGCCTGCCTGGAGGCGATCCGCCCGCACCTGGGCACGCTCTATCGCCTGAGCCGCGAGATGGACGGCGCCCGGGCTGCATGGGGCGTGCCATCGGGCGGGCAGAATCCGCCCGGCGGCGAGCCGCTCACCGCCCGCGAGCGCGACGTCCTGCAGTGGCTCGCGAACGGCAAGACCGATCGCGATATCGCCCAGATCCTCGCGATCAGCCCGCGCACCGTGCACAAGCACCTTCAGCGCATCTACGAGAAGCTCGGCGTCGAAAACCGCACGGCCGCGGTGATGCGGGCGCTGAGCGTCGCGGCCTAGGCCCCTCAGCCCGCTTCGCCCGCGACGACCCACTTCTCGCCGACCACCTTTCCGTCGGCCACCATGGTGAGCGTGCCGTCGAGGCGGCGGCCGCGCACGACGCCGCTCCAGCGCAGCTTCCCGTACTTCGGGCTCTCGGTCTCGGCGGAGAAGGTGAAGCCTTCGTCGGAGGCGACCGCGGTGTAGGGGCCGTCCCCGTATTGATATGCATCGCAGGCGCTCGAGTGGAAGCGCCCGTTGCGAAACACGATCGACTCCGCGTCGCCCGACGTCTTGCCGCATTCGAGGACGATTCCTTCGAACTTGTGGCCATCCAGCGTCTTCTTCGCATTCATTGCTCGTCTCCTTGGGGAAATGCAGCGCACGCGCGCCGCGGTGCAGCCATCGTGTCCCATGGGAGCGGCGGGCGAAATACTCAGGATTACGTAATCAGGATTGGGCAAGTTGACTCGGGCCACCCCTGGGTGTTACCTTTATGTCACCCGAACAATTGCAGGTGAATTCCATGGCCGGCACCACGTCTCTCAAGCTGCCCGAAGACCTCAAGGAGAGGATAGCGGCCCTCGCTCCGGGCGTGGCCCAGACGCCTCACGCGTACATGGTCGAGGCGATCTCGGA
>JADGRS010000461.1 GCA_017880705.1 Burkholderiales bacterium | reverse complement strand
AGCCGAGGGAACTGGATGCGGACCGGCAAGGATCGCGTGCGCGTCGAAGAGATCGGTGGGCCCGTCTCGATCGGCGGAATCCGCGTCGAGGCCGGCGACTTCCTGCTCGGCGATGGTGACGGCCTCGTTGCGTTTCCCGCGGCGCGTGCAGATGAGGTGATCGCCGCCGCAGTCGAGGTCGAGCGAGCCGAGGCGACGATTCGCGAAGCCATCGCGCGAGGCGAAAGTCTCCGAGAGGCACGAGCGGGCGTCGGCTACCACACCCTTCAGCGACGCCGTGGCTAAGGATTGCTGTCTCCGAAACAGGGTAGATCCCGATTTCCGGAAGCTGTCTGGACCTCGAACCTGAGCGAAAGCGTGGTGGAAACATGAGCGGAGTCGCACAAGTGAGATCGCTGTTCGGGCGCAAGAAGCCGCCGCGCTCGATACACCCCGGGGAGTGGCCGGAGCAGACCGGCAAGCCCAGGGTGCTAATCGAGAATCCCGATGGTGCCGATTTGGGGGCGCACGCCGAGGTCCTGCGCGAGGCAGTCTACGACGTCGCCACGTGTGCCGGACCAACCGCGGAGATCAAGCGCGTTCCGTGGTTCCGGCGCGGACATCTGTACTGGGGGGATTCGCAGCCGATGGAGCGCCAGGAGCGAACGCTCTGCCCGCTGATCTCCGAAGGGCATTGCCCTCTTGCCGAGGGAGCCGACGTCGTGGTTTCAACGACTCAGTTGATCGACAGCCGTGAGATCCTCGCGACTCTCAGCGCCAGGAGCACGCCGGCGTTGGTGGTCGAGGGGACGAGCTCCGGCGTGGAGCGGGACAGCGACGCGAAGGGCGACGCGGTGGAGATCAAGCTCTCGGTCTATCCGCGGCAGCTCGTCGAAGCAGTCGAACGCGCACGTTCCCGCGCTATCGACTGACTGGAGTCAAGAAGTTCCACGACGAACGGGACATTGTGGCCTGCTTCCGCGTGCCTTCGCGGGCTACGAAGCCCCGATGCCTCCGCGTTATCGCATGCGCCCCGAAAAGGTGTTGGACGCCAAATAGCCGCCTGTGAGAACGTCGAACGATTCCATGGAATCTCAGATGATCACGAGGAGGGACAGCATGAGGATCGACAGAGTGCGGCGGCTTCCGCTGGCAGTCGCTGCTGTTGGGGCGCTCGCGGCAGGCCTCGTAATCGCCACCACCGCCGCCGGCGCGCGGACGAAGGCCGCGCCGTCGGTCGACATCTGGGCGATCGCGCCCATCGGCCTTCCTGCAGAGGATGTCTTCCAGACTCCCGCAGGCGACAAAGTGGCCGCCCGTTACATCAACAGCCAAGGTGGGCTCGGGAAACTGCACCAGAAGCTCGTCGTCAAGGTGTGCAACACGCAGGGGACACCGACCGGCGAGCTGCAGTGCGGACAGCAGGCGACCGCCGATCCGAACTCGATCGCCGTCGTTGAACCGATCGTGGTGCGCAACACCGATGCGTTCACGGCTGAATTGCAGAATCACGGGCTGCCGGCCATCAATCCGTTCGTGAATGCGCCTTCCGATTTCGTCAACCCGATCAACTTCCCGCTCTGGTCACCCAACTTCGCGCTCGCGGCGTGCGCGGTACTCACGGCGAGGTCGACGCATCTGACGAAGATCGGCTTTGCCTCGCTCACTCTGCCGATCAACGTCGGCGAGGTGAACGCGGCGATCACCGCGACGAAGAACGCCGGCTTTACGTCGGCAGGGGACGTCGAGCTTCCAATCACGTCGACCGACCTGTCGCCGTTCGCCCGCCAGCTCCAGCAGATGAACCCGCAGGTGGATGCGGTCCAGTTCCCGCCGTTCTTGACGGGCGCGTGGCTCGCGGCCTCGCAACAGCTCGGCGTCAACGTGCCCACCTGTACCCAGGACGGGCTCACTGACTATCAGACGGTCGCCGGGCTGGGCTCGAGCCTCCCACCGTTCTACGTGGCGGCGTTCCTCCCCGACGTGTTCTCGAAGGGCTACCCGCTGATCGACCAGTTCCGTTCGCAGGCGCTGGCGGAGGTCAAGGCCGGTGACAAGCAAGCGAGCCTGGCGCCGACGTCGAACCCGCAGCTCACGCTCAACGCGTGGCTGGCGACGCAGGTTGTGGCCCAGGCGAGTGCGAACGTGAAAGGCGTGATCAACCGCACGAAGTTCCTCACGGCCCTCAACCACTCCACAGTCCGGTTCGGCGCGGGCAAGCAGCAGGTGCTCCCGACGATCAATTTCGCGAAGCCGAACTCCAATCCGAAGTACACCCGCCTCTTCAACACCAGGATCTTTCTGAAGAAGTGGGACCCGAACACGAAGCGGTACAAGACCGACACGTCCGTCAGGCCGGTCTTCGGGGACCAGCTCGTCCCATAAGCCAGCAACGTTGAGCCTCGGGCCGGGCGCCTCGGCGCCCGGCCCGGTTTCCGCTGACAGTGAGCGAACATCGGTGAACATACGCTCATGAACAACGTCGCCCAATACGCCCTGCTCGGCATCGGTGTCGGTGCGATCTACGCGCTGCTCGGCCAGGGGATCGTGTTGATCTACCGCGGTTCGGGCGTGCTGAACATCGCGCAAGGCGCCTTCGCGATGGTCGGCGCCTACGTCTTCCTTCAGCTGCACGTCCCGAGTAACCTCGGTTCCGCTTCGACCGTGGCGAAGGGTTGGCCGGTTCTGCCGTCCATCCTCACCGCGATTGCGGTCACCGCGGCGCTTGGCCTACTTACAGATCTATTGCTGCTGCGGCGGATGCGGAACGCTTCGCCGCTCGCCCGCCTGATCGCGACGGTCGGGGTGCTGCTCGT
>JADGRS010000460.1 GCA_017880705.1 Burkholderiales bacterium | reverse complement strand
TTGCGCCGCGCCGCTCGCTCTCGATGTCGGGCAGCGCGCGCCGCAGGCGCGGCGCGAGCGCTCCGAGCGCGAGCCGGCGCAAGTTCAGCGCGGCCGCGCTCGTCATCCGCAGGCGCCGCGCGCACTGCTCGATGCGCTCACGGTCGCGCGCGAGGCGCTCGGCCGGAGTGAGCAGGCGCCGCGAGGCGCTGTCGAGGCGTTGCGTTGCCACTTCGACGATCCTCCTCATGTCGCGAGCCAGGCGCCGGCCCATCGCCGCCACCTGCGCGGAAAAGCCTTCGCGGTCCGGGCTCGCCGCTGCCGCCGCGGCCGTGGGCGTGGGCGCGCGCAGGTCGGCGACGAAATCCGCGATGGAGAAATCGATCTCGTGGCCGACACCGCTCACGACGGGAAGGGAAGACGCCGCGATGGCGCGCGCGACGATCTCCTCGTTGAACGCCCAAAGGTCCTCGATGCTTCCGCCACCGCGGCAGACGATCAGCACGTCGACTTCCGCGCGCGAATTGGCGATTTCGATCGCGCGCGCGATCTGGCCCGCGGCCGCTTCGCCCTGCACCTGGGCGGGATAGAGGATCACCGGCACCATGCTCGCCCGCCGCGCGAGGGTCGTCAGCACGTCGCGCAGCGCGGCGGCGGCGGGCGACGTCACGATGCCGATTGCCCGGGGAAAAGATGGCAGTGCCCGCTTGCGATCGGCCTCGAAGAGGCCCTCGGCCTGGAGCTTCGCCTTGAGCTTGCCGAAGGCCTCGTAGAGCGCGCCAAGTCCCGCCTTGCGGATCTCCTCGACGACGAGCTGGTAGCTTCCGCGCGCCTCGTACAACGTGACCCGGGCGCGAACCTCGACCTGCAGCCCATTCTCGGGACGGAAGTCGAGGAACTGGGCGCGCGTCCTGAACATCGCGCAATCGATCTGCGCGCCGGGATCCTTGAGGCAGAAGTACCAATGCCCGGAGGGCGCCTTCTTCACGTTGGAGAGCTCGCCCGCGACCCATACGATCTCGAACTGGTTCTCGAGCATGGCGCGCACGCGGCGGTTGAGCTCCGCAACCGTGAGGACCGCGGGCGTCGGCGGAAACAGGGAATTGTTGCTCAAGGTCGGGCCGGATTGCGGAAAAATACTCCCCTGGAGCAGCGGGAAGCGAAACTGTAGGACAAACGGAAACGCCGCGTAGGACTCCGGAAAGGGGCCATCGCCAGGCCGGTCGCGGTTGCCGGGCTATCCACCGGCCCTACGCCCCGCGTCTCGCATTGGGCGGGCCGCATTCCGCAAGCTGCCGCACAGAGGGGAAAGTATCCGTAAGTCCTTGATGAATTGGATGAAACATGCTTCGCTCAAAATTTGAGCGGACGAAGAAAAAGCCTTTGCGATACGTCACTTGCGTAAGGTGCCGGAAACTCGTCCACAGGGTTATCCACAGCCTCTGTGGATGATTCGCCACACGAGTGGCGCAATCTCCCGACACTCCGAATCTTCCTACAAAGGAACGGCCGCATGCGAATCGCGGACACGATTCGCGGCAGCGACAAACCCGCGGCCTGCGCGGCGGGAGCCGGATTCTATTCGCTTCGCGCGCGACACCAACCCCTTTGTGTCCTCGATCGCGCGCGCGCACAAGGTCTTGTGGAATCGTGGTCAGCGGGCTAAAGTGCCTCGGCGTTTCCACAGGAGCATTGCGCACGTGCTGTCGATCATCGAAGCGGCCGGCTGGCCGATCTGGCTCATCATCATCACCTCGGTCGTCGCCCTCGCCATCATCGGCGAGCGTTTCTGGTCTTTGCGCACGTCGCTCGTCGCGCCGCGCGACATCCTTCCGGCGACCATTCGCGAATACCAGGCGAAGGGCGTCAACCAGGACCTGGTCAACCGCTTGCAGCGCGGGCCGCTCATCGGGCGCATCTTCGCCGCGGCGCTGGTGAACGAGCGCAGCCCCCGCGAGGCGATCAAGGATTCGGTCGAAGACGCCGGCCGGGCCGTCGGGCTCGAGCTCGAGCGCTTCCTCAACACGCTAGGCACCATCGCTACCATCTCGACGCTCCTGGGCCTGTTCGGGACGATCGTCGGCATGATCGAGATCTTCGGCTCGCAGAATCCGATGACGGGCGGCAACCCGGCGGCGCTCGCCCATGGCATCTCCGTCGCGCTCTACAACACACTCTTCGGAATCGGAGTCGCGATCCCGTCGGTGATCTTCTACCGCCATTTCCGCAATCGCGTCGACAACCTGGTCGTCGAGATGGAAAGCCAAGCGATCAAGCTGATCGAGATCATCCACGGCGAGCGCCGCGCATGAACTTTCGCCGCGGGCGCGCGCGCGAAGAGCCCGAAATCAACCTGATCCCGCTGATCGACATCCTGATCGTCATCCTGATCTTCCTGTTTCTCACGACGACCTACAGCCGTTACTCGGAGCTGCAGATCAATCTTCCGGAGGCGTCGGCGGAGCGCGCCTCGGAGCGCCCCGAGGTGCTGAACGTCTCGGTCGATTCGAGCGGCAAGTACGCGATCAACGGGACCGCGACCGCCTACGGCAGCGCCCAGGCCTTCGCCGGCGCGCTCAAGCAGGCCGCGAAGAGCACGAAGGAGCCGGTGATCGCCATCAGCGCCGACGCGGCGGCCACGCACCAGGCCGTGATCAACGTGATGGAGAGCGCGCGGATCGCGGGATACAACCACATATCGTTCACGACGCAGACGCGTCGGTAGGCCCGGGGCGCGAGGCGCGAGGCGCGAGATGCGGGCCTGGCTCGAATCCGAATGGCAGCGACTGGGCGGGGGCGCGCTCCTCATGCTGCCGTTCG
>JADGRS010000118.1 GCA_017880705.1 Burkholderiales bacterium | reverse complement strand
TCCCGCGAGGACTTCACCGCGTTCAGGCGCTCTCCACCGGGGCGGGGCTCGGCTCGGCACCGCGGCTGCCGCCGTCATTCGGCGGCTGCGTGGGCTTGGCCGCGACCGGCTTGGGCGGACGCGGCGGGCGTCCCTGCATGATGTCCTCGATCTGGTTCGCGTCGATCGTCTCCCACTCGAGGAGGGCCTTGCTCATCGCCTCGACCTTGTCGCGGTTCTCCTCGAGAAGGCGGCGCGCCAACGCGTACTGCATGTCGATGATGCGTCGCACTTCCTTGTCCACGGCCTGGAGCGTGGTCTCGGACATGTTCTGGTGCGTCGTGACCTGGCGGCCGAGGAAGACTTCGCCCTCGTTCTCGCCGTAGACCATGATGCCGAGCGCTTCCGACATGCCCCACTCGGTGACCATGCGGCGCGCCATCTCGGTGGCGCGCTTGAAGTCGTTCGAGGCGCCCGTGGTCATCTGGTTCATGAAGAGCTCTTCGGCGATGCGTCCGCCGAAAAGGACCGCGATGTTGTTCAGGAGGTAGTTGCGGTCGAAGCTGTAGCGGTCCTCGACCGGAAGCTGCATGGTCACGCCGAGCGCGCGTCCGCGCGGAATGATCGTGACCTTGTGCACGGGATCGGTCTTCGGAAGGAGGCGGGCGACGATCGCGTGCCCCGACTCGTGGTACGCGGTGTTGCGCCGCTCCTCCTCGGGCATGACCATCGAGCGGCGCTCGGCGCCCATGACCACCTTGTCCTTGGCGCGTTCGAAGTCGTCCATGTCGACGAGGCGCTTGCTGCCGCGCGCGGCGAACAGGGCCGCCTCGTTCACGAGGTTGGCGAGGTCCGCGCCCGAGAATCCGGGAGTTCCCCGCGCGATGATCGACGCGTCGACGTCGGGCGCGATCGGCACCTTGCGAATGTGCACCATGAGGATCTGCTCGCGCCCGCGGATGTCGGGCAGCGGAACTACTACCTGGCGATCGAAACGCCCTGGGCGCAGGAGCGCCGGATCGAGCACGTCGGGCCGGTTCGTCGCCGCGATCACGATGACGCCCGAGGTTCCCTCGAAACCGTCCATTTCGACAAGCAGCTGGTTCAACGTCTGCTCGCGCTCGTCGTTACCGCCGCCCAGGCCCGCGCCGCGCTGGCGGCCGACCGCGTCGATCTCGTCGATGAACACGATGCAGGGTGCGTTCTTCTTCGCCTGCTCGAACATGTCGCGCACGCGCGCCGCGCCGACGCCGACGAACATCTCGACGAAGTCGGAACCCGAGATCGAGAAGAAAGGCACCTTGGCTTCGCCCGCGATGGCGCGCGCGAGAAGCGTCTTGCCCGTTCCCGGGGAACCGACCATCAGCACTCCGCGCGGGATGCGCCCGCCGAGCTTCTGGAACTTGGAGGGATCGCGAAGGAATTCGACGAGCTCGGCCACTTCCTCCTTGGCTTCGTCGACGCCCGCCACGTCGGCGAACGTGACCTGGTTCTGGTTCTCGTCGAGCATGCGCGCGCGCGATTTGCCGAACGAGAAGGCGCCCCCGCGCCCGCCGCCCTGCATCTGGCGCATGAAGAAGATCCACACGCCGATGAGCAGCAGCATCGGGAACCACGACACGAAGATGCTCATGAGCAGCGACTGCTCCTCGACCGGCTGCGCCTCCACGGCGACGCCGAACTTCATGAGGTCGCCGACCATCCACGGGTCCTGGATGCCGGGAGTGTTCACGGTGTAGGTCTTGCCGTCGCGCGAAGTGGCCTTGAGCGTACGGTTGTTGTCGAGCTTCACGCTCGCGATGTGCCCCTGGCGCGCTTCCTCCATGAAGGTCGAATAGGCAAGCGAGTTCTGGCTCGAAGTGCGGTTGCCGACCTGCATGAACACCATGGTCAGTATCACGCCGATGACCAGCCAGACCATGATGGTGCGAATAGTGTTGTTCACGAGCGGATCCTTCAGCGTGAAAATCCTTGCCGGGGGAAAAACCCTTGAATTTCAGGGATATGGAGGCGAAGCTAGTCTAACAGATCGGGCTCTTTCGACCGATATCAACCCCTGGCTGCGGGGGAGCGTCGGTTTCCCTGAGACCGCGCGCGAGAAGGTACTGCTCGGCGCTCTCGTCGCGAGACGCATCGGGCTTGCGCACCACCACTTTCACGAAGACCCGGCGCAGCATTTTGAGGTATTCATCATACCCCGCGCCCTGGAAGATCTTGACCAGCAGCGCGCCCTCGCGTTGCAGGTGCAGGAGCGCGAAATCGCGCGCGAGCTCCGCGAGCTCCATGGTGCGCGCCTGGTCGCTCACCGCGATCCCCGTCAGGTTGGGCGCCATGTCGGCGAGGACGACGTCGGCCTTGCGCCCGTTCAGCGCATGGCGCAATGCCGCGCTTCCCGCACGGGAGGTGAAGTCGCCCTGCAGGAAGGTCACGCCGGCGACGGGCTCCATGGGCAGCAGGTCCATCGCGATCACGGTCGCGGTAGGCCCGGCGCGCTTCGCCGCGACCTGTGACCAGCCCCCCGGCGCCGAGCCCAGGTCCACGACGACCATGCCGGGCTTCAGGAGCCGGTCGCGGTCGTCGATCTCGGTGAGCTTGTAGGCCGAGCGCGAGCGATAGCCCTCCTTCTTCGAGCGCTGCACGTACGGATCATTCACGTGCCTGCGCAGCCACTGCTTGCTCGAAGAGGATTTCTTCCCTGTCGTGAGGTCAAGACGGTCGCACAAAGACCGCGGTTTATACTCGCCCGATGCCATTGAACCCATCCCGCCGCAGCGAGTTGCGCGCGCAAGCCCACACCCTCTCTCCGGTCGTCATCATCGGCGACAAGGGCCTCACCGACGAGGTCGTCGCGGAGATCGACCGCTCGCTGAAGGCGCACGAATTGATCAAGGTGCGCGCGGCGACCGACGACCGCGGCGCGCGCGGGGAATGGATGGAGGCCATCTGCGAGAAGCTGGGTGCGCATCCGGGGCAGCAAATCGGCAAGGTGCTCGTGCTCTACCGCGAAAACCCGAAGGAGAGGATTCGCGAGGTCCGCGAAAGCCCGCGCGCGGCGAAACCCGCGCCCCGGGGCAAGCCCACCCTGCGCAAGTCCCGCGTCGCGCAGGCCGCGTCCGAATCTAGACGTACCGAACGTCCCCGATCTCGAACTCCTTCAGCCCGCCCGGAGTCCGAACCTCGACGACGTCGCCCTCGCTCTTCCCGATGAGCGCCTTCGCGATCGGGGAAGAGTAGGAAATCTTGCCGAGCTTGATGTCGGCCTCGTCCTCGCCGACGATCTGGTAGCTCACTGTCTCGCTTCCCGAAGTGTCGATGAGCTCGACCGTCGAGCCGAAGACCACGCGCCCGTCGTCGTCGAGCAGCGCCGGGTCGATGATCTGGCAGTTGGAGAGCTTCGCCTCCAGCTCGATGATGCGGCCCTCGATGAAGCCCTGGCGCTCGCGGGCCGCCTCGTATTCCGCGTTCTCGGTGATGTCGCCGTGGGCTCGCGCCTCGGCGATGGCCGCGATCACCGCGTGGCGCTCCACGGTCTTCAGCTTGTGGAGCTCGTTGCGCAACAGCTCGGCGCCGATCATGGTGATGGGGATCTTGTTCATGAGCTCAGTTGGGCATGCAGCGATTGGATGTCGTAGGGGCGCATTTCCTCGAGGTGGCGCATGCCGACGCAGGCCGCGCGCGCTCCCGCGAGAGTCGTGAAGTACGTGATGCGGTTCTGCAGCGCCGAATTGCGGATCGACCAAGAGTCCTGGACGGAGCGGCGGTCTTCCTCGACGGTGTTCACGATAAGGCTCACTTCGCGGTTCTTCAGCATGTCTACGATGTGCGGACGGCCTTCCTGGACCTTGTTCACGGGCTGCACCTTGAGGCCGGCCTTCTCCAGCGTCGCCGCCGTCCCCCGGGTCGCCACCAGCGAGAAACCGAGGTCGACGAGATCGCGCGCGATGTCGACGAGGCGCTCCTTGTCCTCGTTGCGCACCGAGAGGAACACCTTGCCTCCCTTGGGCAACCTCACGCCCGCGGCAAGCTGGCTCTTCACGAACGCTTCCGCGAACGTCTGCCCCACGCCCATCACTTCGCCCGTCGACTTCATCTCCGGCCCCAGGATCGTGTCCACCCCCGGGAACTTGATGAAGGGGAACACCGCCTCCTTCACCGAATAGTACGGCGGGATCACTTCCTTCGTCGCCCCCTGTTTCACGAGGCTCTGCCCGACCATGCAGCGCGCCGCGACCTTCGCGAGCGGAACGCCGATGGCCTTGGAGACATAAGGCACCGTGCGCGAGGCGCGCGGATTCACCTCGAGGACGAAGACCCTTTCGCCCTGGATCGCGAACTGCACGTTCATGAGGCCCACCACGTTCAGCCCCATGGCCATCGCCACGGTCTGGCGCCGCAGCTCGTCCTGGAGGGCCGGGCTCAGGCTGAACGGCGGGAGCGAGCACGCCGAATCGCCCGAGTGCACGCCCGCCTGCTCGATGTGCTCCATGATGCCGCCGATCAGCACGTCCTTGCCGTCGCAGACCGCGTCCACGTCGACCTCGATCGCGTCGTTGAGGAAGCGGTCGATGAGCACCGGCGAATCGTTGGAGACCTTCACCGCCTCGCGCATGTAGCGGCGCAGGTCGGTCTCCGCGTGCACGATCTCCATCGCGCGGCCGCCGAGCACGTACGAGGGCCGCACCACCACGGGATAGCCGATCTCCTTCGCGGCGGCGAGCGCGTCGTCCTCGGTGCGCGCGGTGCGGTTGGGCGGCTGCAGCAGGCCCAGCTCGTGGATCATCTGCTGGAAACGCTCGCGGTCCTCCGCGCGGTCGATCGAGTCGGGCGAGGTGCCGATGATGGGCACGCCGGCGGCCTCGAGATCGCGCGCGAGCTTCAGGGGCGTCTGGCCGCCGAACTGGACGATGACGCCCTCGGGCTTCTCCTTGTCGACGATCTCGAGGACATCCTCGAGCGTGAGGGGCTCGAAGTACAGGCGATCCGAGGTGTCGTAGTCGGTCGAGACGGTCTCGGGATTGCAGTTGACCATGATGGTCTCGTAGCCGTCCTCGCGCATGGCGAGGGCGGCGTGCACGCAGCAATAGTCGAACTCGATGCCCTGGCCGATGCGGTTGGGCCCGCCGCCCAGCACCATGATCTTGCGCCTGTCGGTCGGCCTCGACTCGTCTTCCTCGTCGTACGTGGAGTACATGTAGGCCGTGCCGGTCTCGAACTCGGCCGCGCAGGTGTCCACGCGCTTGTAGACGGGACGGATGCCCAGCGCGTGGCGGCGCTTGCGCACCTCGTGCTCCGTGGTCTTCCACAGGTAGGCGAGGCGCCGGTCGGAGAAGCCCTTGCGCTTGAGCTGGTAGAGCTCGTCCTTCGAGAAGTCCGCGAGCGTCCTCTTCTCGATCTCGAGCTCGGTGTCGACGAGGTCCTTGATCTGCACCAGGAACCACGGGTCGATCTTGGTGAAGCGCTGGATGTCCTCGAGGGACATGCCGACCCCGAACGCGTCGGCGACGTACCAGAGGCGCTCGGCGCGCGGGTACGCGAGCTCGTCCTCGATCTTGTCCATGTCGACGGACTTCAGGTTGAAGCCGTCGACGCCGACTTCCAGCCCGCGCAGCGCCTTCTGCAGCGACTCCTGGAAGTTGCGCCCGATCGCCATCACCTCGCCCACGCTCTTCATCTGCGTGGTGAGGCGGTCGTCGGCCTGCGGGAATTTCTCGAAGGCGAAGCGCGGCACCTTGGTGACGACGTAGTCGATCGAGGGCTCGAAGGAGGCCGGCGTCTGCCCTCCCGTGATGTCGTTCTTCAGCTCGTCGAGCGTGTAGCCGACCGCGAGCTTCGCGGCGATCTTGGCGATCGGGAAGCCGGTCGCCTTCGAGGCGAGGGCCGAGGAGCGCGACACGCGCGGGTTCATCTCGATGATGACCATGCGCCCGTCGGCGGGATTGATCGCGAACTGGACGTTGGATCCGCCCGTCTCCACGCCGATCTCGCGCAGGCACGCGATCGAGGCGTCGCGCAGGATCTGGTATTCCTTGTCGGTGAGGGTCTGCGCCGGCGCCACCGTGATCGAGTCGCCCGTGTGCACGCCCATCGGGTCGAGGTTCTCGATCGAGCAAATGATGATGCAGTTGTCCATCCTGTCGCGGACAACCTCCATCTCGAATTCCTTCCAGCCGATCACCGACTCCTCGATCAGCAACTCCTTCGTGGGCGAGGCGTCGAGGCCGCGCTCGCAGATGGTCTCGAACTCCTCCATGTTGTATGCGATGCCCCCGCCGGTGCCGCCCAGGGTGAACGACGGGCGGATGATGGTCGGGAACCCCACCATCGCCTGCACCTGCTTCGCCTCCTCGAGGGAGTGGGCGAGCGCCGAGCGCGGCGAGTCGAGGCCGATCTTCGCCATCGCGTTCTTGAACTTCTCGCGGTCCTCGGCCTTGTCGATCGCTTCCTTCTTCGCGCCGATCATCTCGACGCCGAATCTATCCAACACGCCTTCCCGGGCGAGATCGAGCGCGCAATTGAGGGCGGTCTGCCCGCCCATCGTGGGCAGCAGCGCGTCGGGGCGTTCCTTCTCGATGATGCGCGCGACCATCTGCCAGGTGATGGGCTCGATGTAGGTGACGTCCGCCATCTCAGGGTCCGTCATGATCGTCGCCGGGTTGGAATTCACCAGGATCACCTTGTAGCCCTCGTCGCGCAGCGCCTTGCACGCCTGCGCGCCCGAGTAGTCGAACTCGCACGCCTGGCCGATCACGATCGGGCCCGCGCCGATGATCAGGATGCTCTTGATGTCGGTGCGCTTGGGCATTACGTCGCCGCGGCCTTCTTCGATTGCATCATCGCGACGAACTTGTCGAAGAGGTACGACATCTCGCGGGGGCCGGGGCTCGCCTCGGGGTGGCCCTGGAAGCTGTAGGCGGGCTTGTCGGTGTACTCGATGCCCTGCAGCGAACCGTCGAAGAGCGAGCGGTGCGTCGCGCGCACGTTGGACGGCAGGGTCGTCTCGTCCACGGCGAAGCCGTGGTTCTGGCTGGTGATGAAGACGCGCCCGGTCGCCAGGTCCTGCACCGGATGGTTGGCGCCGTGGTGGCCGAACTTCATCTTCACCGTCTTCGCGCCCGCGGCGAGGCCGAGCAACTGGTGGCCGAGGCAGATGCCGAACACCGGCGTGCCGCTGCCGACGATTTCACGAATGGCGGCGATCGCGTAGTCGCAGGGCTCGGGATCGCCCGGCCCGTTCGAGAGGAACACTCCATCGGGCTTCAGCGCGAGCGCCTCCCTCGCGGTCGCCTTCGCGGGAAGCACCGTGACCCTGCAGCCGCGCTCGGCGAGATGGCGCAGGATGTTGTGCTTCACGCCGTAGTCGTAGGCGACGACGTGATGCGTCGCGGGACCGTCCGTGCGGTACCCGGTGCCGAGCGCCCAGAGGCTTCCGTTCCAGTCGTACGCCTTCGCGACGCTCACGACCTTCGCGAGATCCAGTCCCGCCATCGAGGGCGCGGCGCGCACGGCGGCAAGCGCCGCCTTCTCGTCGATCGTTCCCGCCTGAATGCAGCCGTTCTGGGCGCCTTTGCTGCGCAGGATCCGCGTGAGGCGCCGCGTATCGATGTCGCCGATGGCGACGATCTTGTTCCGCGCGAGGTACGTCGAGAGGTCCTCGCTCTGGCGCCAGCTGGAGCTGGTGAGGGGAAGATCGCGGATGACGAGGCCCGCGACGTAGACCGCGCGCGACTCGACATCCTCGGCGTTGGTGCCGGTGTTGCCGATGTGCGGATAGGTGAGGGTGACGATCTGGCCGGCGTACGAGGGATCGGTGAGGATCTCCTGGTAGCCCGTCATCGCGGTGTTGAAGACGACCTCGCCGACTGTTTGGCCCTGCGCCCCTATGCCGACTCCGCGAAAAACACTCCCGTCGGCGAGCACCAGGACGGCGGGGGTCTTCTGCGGCACTAACGGCTCCGTGGGTCTATTTACAAATCGGCGGCGAAAGAAAACAGCGGGCAAAAAAATGCGGGAGAGCGCAAATCTCTAGTGGCTCGTCCCGCTTTCATTGGTCGAAGATTGTAGCAGAAAAGCGGACATAATTCGAGGCCAATGGACACCTTTCACGCACTGGCCGGGGTCGCGGCCCTCGTCATCCTCTCGTGGGCGGTCTCGGAGAACCGGCGCGGCGTCCACTGGCGCCTGGTCGCCTCCGGCATCGCGATGCAGGTGGTCCTCGCGGCGCTGCTGCTCCTCGTTCCATGGCTGCGCGACGGCGTGTTCTCGCTGAACACCGCGCTCGAGGCGCTCGAGCGCGCGACGCAGGCCGGCACGACCTTCGTGTTCGGCTATCTCGCGGGCGGGCCGGCGCCGTTCGCGCAGGTCGATCCCGCCGCCTCCTTCGTGCTCGCCTTCCGCGCGCTCCCGCTGGTCCTCGTGGTGAGCGCGCTCTCGGCGCTGCTCTTCCATTGGCGCATCCTGCCGCTCGTCGTCCGCGGCTTCGGCTGGCTCCTTGAGAAGTCGATGGGCGTGGGCGGCGCGGTGGGACTCTCGGCGGCCGCCAACGTCTTCGTCGGCATGGTCGAGGCGCCCCTCGTGATCAAGCCCTATCTCGTTCGCCTGACGCGCAGCGAGCTCTTCATCGTGATGGTGTGCGGCATGGCGACGATCGCCGGAACGGTGATG
>JADGRS010000117.1 GCA_017880705.1 Burkholderiales bacterium | reverse complement strand
CGCCACGGTGACGATCTGTCATTCGAAGACCCGCGACCTGGGAGCCATGACTCGCCAGGCCGACATCCTCGTCGCCGCCGTGGGAAGAGCGGGGCTCGTGACCGGCGACATGGTGAAGCCCGGCGCGGTCGTGATCGACGTGGGAATCAATCGTCTTCCCGACGGCAAGCTCGCGGGCGACGTCGATTTCCCGAGCGCATCGCGGGTCGCCTCGCGCATCACGCCGGTGCCAGGCGGCGTGGGCCCGATGACGATCGCCATGCTGCTGGGCAATACTGTGAAATCGGCCGAGCGCGTCGCGGGACTCGCGCAGAGGGCCGAGACGCGCATCGCATGAGAGGCAGGCTATGAATCCATACGCCAAAGGGCTCGAGCGCAACGCGGCGAACTACACGCCGCTCACGCCGGTGTCGTTCCTCGCCAAGGCGGCCTACGTCTATCCCGAGCGCACTGCGGTGATCCACGGCGGGATCCGCCGCAGCTGGCGCGAGATCTACGAGCGCTCGCGGCGCCTCGCCTCGGCATTGGCGAGGCATGGCGTGAAGCGGGGCGAGACCGTGGCCGCCATGCTCCCCAACGTGCCCGCGATGGTCGAGCTCCACTTCGGGCCGGCGATGTTCGGCGCGGTGCTGAACACGCTCAACACCCGCCTCGACGCCGAGTCGATCGCCTTCATGCTGGACCATGGAGAAGCGAAGGTGCTCTTCACCGATCGCGAGTTCGCCCCCATCGTGTCGAAGGCCGTGGCGCTCGCCAAGGCGAAACCCCTGGTCGTCGACGTCGACGACGCGCTCTTCGAGGGCGGGGAGGCGGTCGGCTCGATCGAGTACGAGGCCTTCATCGCCGCGGGCGATCCGCATTTCCAATGGCAGATGCCGCCCGACGAGTGGGACGCGATCGCGCTCAACTACACCTCGGGCACCACGGGCAATCCCAAGGGCGTCGTGTACCACTATCGCGGCGCATACCTCAACGCGCTCAACAACATCCTCGACTGGTCGATGCCGAAGCATCCCGTGTACCTGTGGACGCTGCCGATGTTCCACTGCAACGGATGGTGCTTCAACTGGACCCTCGCCGCGGCGGCGGGCACCAACGTGTGCCTGCGCAAGGTCGAGGCGAAGCTGATCCTCGAATTGATCCGCGACCACAAGGTCACGCACTACTGTGGCGCCCCCATCGTGCACTCGATGCTGGTGAACGCGCCCGAAAAATGGCGCGCGGGAATCGGTCACGGGGTGCACGCGCTCGTGGCTGCGGCGCCGCCTCCCGCCGCGATGCTGGAGGGGATGCGCAAGATCGATTTCGACATCACGCACGTCTATGGGCTCACGGAAACCTACGGCCCGGCCGCGGTGTGCGCGAAGCACGCCGAGTGGGAAGAGCTGCCGCTCGAGGAGCAGGTTCGCCGCAACGGGCGCCAGGGCGTCGCCTACCTCCTCGAGGAACGCATGGACGTGATCGACCCCGCCACGATGCTCCCCGTGCCCCACGACGGCGAGACCATGGGCGAAATCATGTTTCGCGGCAACATCACGATGAAGGGCTACCTCAAGAATCCCGTGGCGACCGAGGAGGCGTTTCGCGGGGGCTGGTTCCACTCGGGCGATCTCGGCGTGATGCACCCCGACGGCTACGTGAAGATCAAGGATCGCTCGAAGGACGTGATCATCTCCGGCGGCGAGAACATCTCGTCGCAGGAGGTGGAGGATGTGCTCCACGGGCATCCGTCGGTGATGATGGCCGCCGTCGTCGCGCAGCCCGACCCCAAATGGGGTGAAACGCCGTGCGCGTTCGTCGAGCTGAAGGAGGGCGCGTCCGCGAGCGTGGAGGAGATCATCGAATTCTGCCGCGCGCGCATGGCGCGCTTCAAGGCGCCCCGGTCCGTCGTCTTCGGCCCGCTGCCCAAGACTTCCACCGGCAAGATCCAGAAGTTCATACTTCGCGAGCGCGCGAAGAGTACCGCCGCCATCGAGTAATGCGAGCAAACGGCTTTGAATCCGCAGATAAACGCAGATAAACGCAGTGGATTCGTTCGATGGGACAATTCATCGACGCGCTGTGACACGTCAAGGACCATTCAAATGCTTCTGCGGTTACGGCGTTCATCGGCGTTTATCGGCGGATTCAAAGCCTCTTGCCCGCAATGACGACCATGCGCGAAGGGCAGGTGAGGTGTCTGGATCCGCACGGATTCCACGTCATGCGCTACACGGAGTGGGGCGACGCGAAGAATCCGCGGGTGCTGCTTTGCGTGCACGGCCTCACGCGCAACGCGCGCGATTTCGATTTCATCGCCGAGAGGCTCTCGGACGCCTACCGCGTCGTGTGCGTCGATGTCGTGGGACGTGGGCGCAGCGATTGGCTGCGCGATCCGTCGGACTACACCTATGCCGTCTATTGCGGCGACATCGCCACGCTCATCGCGAGCCTTCACGCGGAGACGGTCGACTGGCTCGGCACTTCGATGGGCGGCATCATCGGCATGATCATGGCGAGCCTTCCGGGGACGCCGGTGCGCAAGCTCGCGATGAACGACGTGGGCCTGCTCATTCCCAGGGCGTCGCTGGTGCGCATCGGCGAGTACGTGGGCCGCGAGGCGACCTACGATTCCCTGGACGCGCTCGAGAGCGCGATGCGCGGCGTGAGCCCGTTCGGAAACCTCGACGGCGCGCAATGGCGCCATCTCGCGCTGCACGTCGCCAAGCAGGACGAGAACGGCCGCTGGAAATTCCGCTACGACCCGGGCATCGGCAAGAACTTCCACGCGACCGCGCCCGCCGACATCGACCTGCGCCCCTTCTGGAACGGCGTGCGCGGCCCGGTGCTGGTCATTCGCGGCGAGCGCTCCGACCTGCTCCTGCCGGAGACGCTCGAGGAGATGCGCATGCGCACCCATACGGAGACCCACGTCGTTCCCGACACGGGCCATGCGCCGATGCTGATGGACGATTCGCAGGTCGGCGTGGTGCGCCGCTTCCTGCTCGGCTGATGCGATGGCGGGTGCATCCGGGCCCTACGACGCGCTGATCGTCGGGGGCGGTCATAACGGGCTCGTCTGCGCGTCGTACCTGGCCGCGGGGGGCTTGCGCGTTTGCGTCGTGGAGAAGCGCGCCGTCGTCGGCGGCGCCGCGGTCACCGAGGAATTCCATCCGGGCTTTCGCAACTCGACCGCGAGCTACACGGTCAGCCTCCTCAATCCCAAGGTCATTCGCGACCTGCGGCTCGCCCACCACGGCCTGCGAATCGTCGAGCGGCCGTTCGCGAACTTCCTGCCGTTGCCCGACGGCAGGTCCATCAAGGTCGGCGGCAGCGTGGAAGCCACGCAGCGCGAGATCGCGAAATTCTCGAAGCGCGACGCGGAGCGATTGCCGGAGTACTACGCGAGGCTCGAGGTCGTCGCCGACGTGTTGCGCGGCCTCCTGCTCGAGACGCCCCCGAATGTCGGCGGCGGAGTCGCCGAGATCTTCAACGCATGGAAGGCGGGAAGGCGGCTGAACCGCCTGCCGCTCGCCGCGAAGCGCGACGTGCTCGACCTGTTCACCGTCTCCGCCGCCGAATGGCTCGAGCGCTGGTTCGAATCCGATCCCATCAAGGCGTGCTTCGGCTTCGACGCCGTCGTCGGGAATTTCGCGAGCCCCCATTCTCCGGGATCCGCCTACGTGCTGCTGCATCACGTGTTCGGCGAGGTCAACGGCAAGAAGGGCAGCTGGGGCCACGCGATCGGCGGCATGGGCGCGATCACGCAGGCGATGCGGCTCGAGGCGGAATCTCGCGGAGTGGAGATTCGCACCGGAATGGGTGTCGCGCGGATCCTGGTGCGGGGAGGCCGCGCGGCCGGAGCGCAGCTCGAAGACGGCCGCGAGATCGCCGCGCGCTGCGTGGTCTCGAACGCCCATCCCCGACTGCTCCTCGACCTCCTCGGCGATGAAGGCGGCGATTGGCGCGAGACCTTCAGCCACTACCAGTCGGAATCGGCGACCTTCCGCATGAATGTCGCGCTCTCGGAGCTGCCGCAGTTTTCGTCCCTTCCCGCGCACGACCTGCAGCCCCACCATCGCTCGGGAATCATCATGGCGCCGTCGCTCGCTTTCATGGACCGCGCTTTCTCGAGCGCGCGCGAGCTCGGATGGTCGAGGGAGCCGATCGTCGAGATGCTGATCCCGAGCACCGTCGACGGGACGCTCGCGCCCCCCGGGCAGCACGTCGCGAGCCTTTTCTGCCAGCACTTCCGCTATGCGCTGCCGGCCGGGCGTACCTGGGACGAGGAACGCGAGCATGCCGCCGATGCGGTGATCGACCAGGTCAATCGATTCGCGCCCAATTTCCGCGCGTCGATTCTCGGCAGGCGCTCGCTGTCGCCCCTGGACCTCGAACGCGAGTTCGGGCTCGTGGGGGGCGACATCTTCCACGGCAAGCTCACTCTCAACCAGCTCTTCAGCGCGCGGCCGGCGCTCGGAAGCGCGAACTACCGGATGCCGGTCCGCGGCGTTTTCCTCTGCGGATCGGGTGCGCATCCGGGCGGTGGAGTCACCGGCGTGCCCGGCCACAACGCCGCGCGCGAAGTGCTTCGCGACCTGCGGCGCCGGTCGTGAGTCAGGGCTTCCAGCGCGGCGGGCGCTTGGCGAGGAAGGCGTCCACGCCCTCGCGCGCGATGTCGCCCGAGAAGTTGCGCGCGATCGTGCCCGAGGCATCGGCGTAGGCGCCGGCGAGGCCTTGCTCCAGCTGGCGGTAGAAGAGCGCCTTGCCGATCGCGACGATCTCGCGTGGCTTCGCCTTGAGCTCGTCGGCGAGCTCGCGGGCCGCGTCCATCAGGCGCTCGCGAGGCGCCACGCGATTCACCAGGCCCCAATCGAGGGCCGTGCCGGCGTCGATGAATTCGCCGGTGAAGAGCATTTCCGCGGCGCGCTTGCGCGAAAGGTTGCGCGACAGAGGCACCGCCGGCGTGGAGCAAAACAGCCCGAGGTTGATTCCCGACGCGGCGAAACGCGCGTCGTCCGCCGCCACGGCGAGGTCGCATTGCGCGACGAGCTGGCAGCCGGCGGCGGTGGCGACGCCGTTCACGGCCGCGATCACGGGCTGCGGAAGCGCGGTGAGCTTCTGCATGATCGCGCTGCACATCGTGAAGAGCGCGTGGACTTCGTCCTCCGACTCGAGGGCGCGCATCTCCTTGAGATCGTGGCCAGCGCAGAAGGCGCGGCCCGCTCCGGTGATGATCACCACTCGCGCCGCCGGGTCGAGCGCGATCGCATCGAGCTCGGTCAGGAGCGCTTCGAGAAGGGCGCGGGAGAGCGCGTTGTATTGCCCGGGCCGGTTGAGGACGAGGGTCGCGACCCCGCCGTCGTTGATGCGCTGCAGAAGAGCTTCGGTCCGGGGGCTCGCGCTCCCGCTCAGGCGATTGTCCATTGCCCTACTCCTCCGTGGATTCCTGTCAAGAGGATTATCGCACCGGCGGCTCATGAAAATGCTGCGTTGCCATGGGGAATCAACAGGAATAACATGGGTTTGTGCCGCCTTTGCCACCGCTAGTTCTCCAGGGAGCGGCGGGATGGATAGGGCCAAAAACAAGGAAAATCCAGATGAAAGAGCGCGCACGGTCATGCGGGGTGGCTCTCGTTGCCATTTTCGTTGCTTTCGCATCGCTTGCGGCGGGCGCTCAGCCGGCGGATTCGGTGCTCGAAAGCGCGCGACGCCTCCTCGCCACGGGCAACCCGAAGCAAGCCTACGCCGAGCTCTCCGCGGTGCAGGACAAGATGACGGGGATGCCCGAGTTCGATTACCTGCTCGGCGTTGCGGCCCTCGATAGCGGCAGGACCGAGGACGCGATCATCGCTTTCGAGCGCGTGCTCGCCATCGTGCCGAACCACGCCGGCGCGCAGATGGATCTCGCCCGCGCCTACTACGCCACCGGCTCCTTCGACCTCGCCGAGGCCGCCTTCAAGAAGCTCGCCGCGAGCAATCCGCCCCCGGCGGCCCTGATCGCCATCAACCGCTATCTCGAAGCGATCCAGGCGCGCAAGCAGCAGACGCGGGCGGGGTGGACGGGTTACGGGGAGCTGGGCCTCGGCTACGACTCGAACCTCACGGGCGTTCCCACGGACTTCGGCGCCGCTGCGCAGCAGTCGTTCAACCTCATCGGCATCCAGGCGACGGGGAATTCGGTCAAGCGTTCGGCGGGTTTCGCGCAGGGCGCGATCGGCGGCGAGTATCACTATCCTTGGACCCGCGGCTGGAGCCTGTTCGCGGGCGGGGAGGTTCGCGGCCGTGCGTACCAGCGTGAGTCGGACTTCAACATCTCGCAGGGCGAGGTGCACGCGGGCGGCGCGCTCAACGCGGGCGACGATCAATATCGAATGGCCGCGAGCTTCGCGCCGTTCTACCAGAAGGGCGAAGCGCCCGGCGATCCCCAGCCGACCAACGACCGGCGCATGGGAGATCTTTCGTTCGACTGGCGCCATGCGCTCGACACGCGCACGCAGTACGGGCTCGGGCTGCAGCTGAACGCGGTGCGCTTTCCGAGGAACCAGGTCGAGGACTTCGATCAGGTGTATCTCTCGGCGTCGCTCCTCAAGAGCTTCGAGCGCCCGGGATCGCCGTTGCTTTATCTCACTGCGTTCGTGACCGACGACCACGCCAAGAACGAGTTCGACAACGGCAACGGCGGCACCTCGACGCGGAGCAAGAACCTCGCCGGCATGCGCGGCTACCTGCAGTATTCGATCAAACCGACGCTGCAGGCCTTCGCGGGGCTCGGTGCGATCTACCGCAAGGACAAGGACGACTTCGCGCGCTCCACCGTGGTGGAGCACGGCAAGGACGTCTACGGCGAGGCGAGCCTCGGCGTCGGGTGGCAGTTCCGGGAAAAGTGCGCGCTGCGCCTGCAATACGCCTACTCGCGCAACAACTCCAACATCGACATCTACGACTTCAACCGCTACGAAGTTTCGTCCACGATCCGCTGCGACATGATCTAGCCTGGAGAGCCTCGCCATGAAACGACCCGCCCGCAGCAAAGTGAACCGCCTGCTCCTCGGCGCGCTCGCCGCCACGCCCCTGATGGCCGCGGCCGCGAGCGGCGAGTTCACGTTCGTCACGGGCGATGTGGGCCTGGTGAAGGCCAACGGCCAGCGCGCCACGCCCGCGCGCGGCACTCCCGTCGACGCCGGCGATCGCATCACCACCGGCGCCAACGGAATGGCGCAGCTCACCATGGTCGACCAGGCGCGGTTGTCGCTTCGCCCCTCGACGCAGTTCGTGATCGAAAGCTATCCCGAGCGCCGCGAGGGCGGCGAGGGCGCGGTGTTGAGCCTCCTCAAGGGAACACTGCGCACTTTCACCGGACTCCTCGCCTCGACCAATCGCGACAAGTTCGTGATGAAGACCCGCGTGGCCACGGTGGGGATCCGCGGCTCCGGAAACATCCTCTACGCATGCGACCCCGGCGAATGCGACGAGAGCGTGACAGGCGGCACCAAGGCGGGGGACGCGATCACCGTGAACCACACGATCGAGGGGAGCCACTCGGTCACCAACTCGATCAACGATCGCCCCGGCATGCCGGCGCAGCAGGGCGGCGCCGCCACGCTCATTACCGGTCCCGGACAGACCGTGCTGGTCGCCGGCAACCAGCCGCCGCGCTATATTCCGATGCCGAGCTTCATCGCCAACGTCGCCACCAACATGGCCGGGGCCAAGCCGGCGGAATCCACCGCCACGGCGGGCGCCACCGCCGCGGGAACGCGCAACTTCTCGCCGGGGGATGTCCTCGCGTTGCCCGCATCGCAGCAGGTCGTGACGCCGACGCTCGCCAACAACGGCATCGGGTTCGTGAACCCTGTTGACGCCACCGTGAACCTCCTCAGCGATCCCATCGCGCTTCGCGACATCATCATCGCGGCCGGCTCGCCGTTCTCCGGACAGGCGCGCACCGCCGACGTGCAGCTCTCGGGCAACGACCTTCGCGGCTACACGTCCTATGCCGGCACGCAATCCGGCGTCAATCCCGCGATCATCGGCGGGCAGCTCACCGAATCGCACCAGGTGTTCGTCGACGGTGCCGCGATCTTCCTCGGGCGTTACGACAATGCTTCCCTCGGGCTGTTCGGGCCGGGCGGCGGCGGCACGCCGATCCCGGGCAGCATCCACTGGATCATGGCGACGTCGGGCTACCCCACCTACCTCTCGGATGTCCTCACCGGAACCGCCACGTACACGCTCGCGTCCGCCACGGCGCCGACGAACCAGAACAACACTCCCGGCACCCTCGGCAGCGCATCGCTCGCGGTCAACTTCACGTCGCGCACGCTCAACATGCAGGCGACCGTTTCGATCCCGGCCGCGGGCACCAACAACGGCGGCTCGTGGAATCTTTCGGCGAACGCCGTTGCGTTCTCGTTCAACTCGTTCTTCGGCTCGACATCCGATCGCCTCGTGATCTCGAACGGCGTCCAGAGCTCCTCCACGAACCCGAATCTCACCGGCAGCTTCGAAGGCAGCTTCGTGGGGAGCGGGCTCGGCGGCGCGATTCTAGGCTACGGCTTCTCCGACCGCACCGCGAACAACGCGACGCTCTGGAACTCCGTGACCGGGGTCGCCGCGTTCACCGGGCAGCGGCAGGACGGCGCCGCCCCCTATCGCGAGGGACGCGTTT
>JADGRS010000459.1 GCA_017880705.1 Burkholderiales bacterium | reverse complement strand
GGCCTCTGGCGCAACCTTCCCGCCATCTACGCATTGAAAGACTGAATGATCGCCGTCATCGGAGGCAGCGGCCTCACGCAGCTCGCGAACCTCGAGATCACGCGCCGCAAGATCGTGAGGACCCCGTTCGGCGAGCCCTCGGGACCGCTCACCTACGGCCACCTGGGCGAGCAGGAGGTCGTGTTCCTCGCGCGCCACGGCTACGGGCACACGCTCGCACCCCACGAGATCAACTATCGCGCGAACCTCTGGGCGATCCATGCCGAGGCGGTGACGCGGGTGATCTCGGTGTGCACCGTGGGCGGCATCGCGGCTTCGCTCGGCGCCGGGACGATCGCCTTGCCCGACCAGATCATCGACTACACTTGGGGGCGGCCTTCGACCTATTTCGAGGGCGCCCAGCAACCGGTGACGCACATCGACTTCACTCACCCGTACGACGAGGAAACGCGGCAGATGGCGCTTGCGGCGGCGCGCGACGCGGGCGTCGCCCTGGTCGACGGCGGCACCTACGCCACGATGCAGGGGCCGCGCCTCGAGACCAAGGCGGAGATCGATCGCCTCGAGCGCGACGGCGCGACGATGGTCGGCATGACCGGAATGCCCGAGGCCGCCCTCGCGCGCGAGCTCGGCCTGAAGTACGCGGCGCTCGCGGTCGTCGTGAATCCCGCCGCGGGGCGGGGCGCCAGCGCGCGCACCGTGTCCCTCGACGACATCTCGCGGGTCATGGAAGAAAGCATGGGAGGCGTGCGATTGATCGTGGCCCGAATGGTGGAGCGCCATGCCGGTCCGTGACGTCCTGAGGATGGGGCACCCGGTCCTTCGCGAGCGCGCGAAACCCGTGGAGGCGTTCGGCACGCCGGAGCTGCGGGCCCTGCTCGAGGACATGAAGGAAACGATGGCCGCCAAGAGCGGCGCGGGCCTCGCCGCGCCCCAGATCGGCGTGTCGCAGCGCATCGTGATCTTCGGCGTCGATCACAACCCGCGCTATCCCGATGCGGAGCCCGTCCCGTTCACGGTGCTCGTGAATCCGAAGCTCGTCATGCTCACGCGCGAGGTCGAGGAAGACTGGGAGGGCTGCCTCTCGGTTCCCGGCATGCGCGGGGTCGTGCCGCGCTACACGAAGCTCAAGTATTCGGGCTTCGACATCGAGGGCACTCCTTTCGAGCGCGTCGCCGAGGGCTTCCATGCGCGCGTCGTGCAGCACGAGTGCGATCATCTCGACGGCATACTCTATCCGCAGCGCATGACCGACCTTTCGCGCTTCGGCTTCAACGAAGAGCTCTTTCCCGACGAGGAGATACGCGATGACTGAATGGGGAGTGACGATGGCGTCATATCGAACGACGGCGGTCGCGGCGCTGTGCGCGCTGGGAGTCGCCACCGAGGCCTCGGCGCAGCTCTTCAAGTGCAAGGGGCCCGACGGCAAGATCGTCTACAGCGACAAGGTCTGCGAGGCCGACTCCACGCGCGCGGCAGTTCCCGTCGGAGTGAACAACCGGGCCCACGCCATCGAGGAGAAGGCCGCTTCGGACAGGGCGGCGGCCGCGAAGGAAGAGGCGGACGAACGCCTGAAGGCCGAGGCGAGGGCGAAGGCCGAAGCGAAGTACGGGGTGGGAGCGGCAAAGGCGCCCGCAGCACCGGCCGCGCCGGAGGCGAGCAGCACGCGCTCGGGCAGCGTGGGCGGGCCGCAACCCTACGAGCTCTCGTACGGCGATCGCGAGCGCATCCGCAACCTGGAGATCGACGCGGGGCGGGTCGGCCTCTCGACGGAGCAGAAGCGAGCCTCGCAGCTCGAGATCCAAAGCATTCGAAGCGGCGGCGACGCGCACATGTCGAGCTCCGACCGCGAGCGGCGCGATTCGCTCAAGGCGGACCTGGTGAGCACCGACGCGAAGAAGCGCGCGCAGTCGATGCGGGACCTGAACGACTTCTACAGCCGGTGAGGACGCCATGACCGAGACCCAGAGCGCCGCGGCGCCGCAACCGTCGGCGGGCAACCTGCACGTGCTCTACCTGCTGCACCTGCTTGCGCCCTTCACGATGTGGCTGCTTGCGATCGTCGCCGTCGTCGTGGGGATGGCGAGCCGCGACAGCGTGCGCGGCACGTGGCTGGACAGCCATTACTCCTGGCTGCAGCGCACGTTCTGGTGGGGAATCCTCTGGGTGGCGATCTCGTGGGTGATCACGGGGATCCTCTTCGTGACGATCGTGGGGATCCTGCTGATATGGGTACCGTGGGTGGTGCTCTTCGTCTGGTATCTCTACCGCGTGATCCGCGGTTGGCTCCTCCTCAATGACGGGAAGGCTGCGCCTTCCTAAACACCCCGGTGATCGGCCAGGCGTGGAAGGGGCGGTTCTTCTCGAGCCGGGGGACCACGGCCTCTCGGAGGGGAGAGATCTCGCTTCAACCCATTGCGCTCGAATTCCTTGCGCTTCTTCTCACCTGCGGCGAGCGGGGCACCCCACTCTCGAGAAGAACCGCAACCCTTCCACGCCAGGGGTTGCTCGGGAGGCGTTGATATTGTTTGCGGGGTGCGGCGTGCCAGTTCAAGAGGCGTCGACTCGTTGACGTTGCTAGACCGCTTGTTGCCACCGTAAGCCATACCCGATCGAAGCTGGCCCGAAGAGAAGGTGCAACACCCTGCGATGATTGGGCGATGAGGCCTTCGATGACGCGTGAAGCAGCAGCGGCTTGAAGATCAGCACACCACCGCGACCGACAGTGCATGCGACCTCACCGACGCGATCCCGAAGCAGTCGAGCCGCGGATGGGGCGAGGCGACCTTCTCGGTGTGAGCCAG
>JADGRS010000004.1 GCA_017880705.1 Burkholderiales bacterium | reverse complement strand
TCTTGCCCGATCCCTGCAGGCCGGCGAGGAGGATGATCGCCGGCGGCGTGGTCGCGAAGTCGAGCGGAACGCTCGCCCCGCCCATGAGCGCGGTGAGCTCCTGGTGGACGATGCCGACGAGCGCCTGTCCCGGCGTGAGGCTTCCGGCGACTTCCTGGCCGAGCGACTTCTCCTTCACCTTGGCGATGAAGTCCTTCACCACCGGCACGCCCGCGTCGGCGTCGAGGAGCGCCAGGCGCACCTCGCGCAGCATTTCCTGGACGTTGTCCTCGGTAAGGCGCGAGTGTCCGCGCAGGGTCTTCACGACCGAGGAGAGGCGTTGCGTCAGGGCGTCGAGCATGGGGAATTGGTAAACTGGTGAGCTATCGCGTTAACGGCACCGAAATGCCTGATTTGCTTTTGTATTTTAGCACCGCCGCCTGCTGGCTCCTGCTCTCGGGCGTTGCGTGGCGCACATCGCGCCCGGTCGTGGCGGCGGGACCCGAGCCGCGCGCCGACCTGCAGCTCGAGAACGTGCTGGTGCCGGTCGCGCTCGTCCTGCACGCGATGCTGCTCTATCGGCGCGTGATCGTCCCGGGCGGCCTCGACCTGGGAGTCGCCAACGCGGTGTCGATGCTCGTGTGGCTCACCGTGATGATCTACTGGCTGGGAGGCCTCGCCTATCGCGGCCTCACGGGAATCCTCGGCCTCATGTCGCCAATCGCGTTCACGGCGGTGCTGCTGCAGGCGGTGGTCACGTCGGGCCACGTGGTCACCTACGGCGGGGACCCGCTCTTCGCCCTGCACTTCGCGATCGCGATGCTCGCCTACAGCCTCTTCATCGTCGCGACCGTGCACGCGGTGGTGATGCTCGCCGAGGAGAAGTGGCTGCATCGCGGCGTGCTGCCGCCCTTCGTGAGGCGCCTGCCGCCGCTGCTCGAGATGGAGGCGCTGCTCTTCCGCATCCTGCTCGCGGCCTTCGTGCTCCTCACGCTCACCGTGGTGAGCGGCGTCTTCTTCTCGGAGCAGCTCTTCGGCAAGCCGCTGACGTTCTCGCAGAAGACGGTTTTCGCGATCATCTCGTGGTTCATCTTCGGCGGGCTCCTCGCGGGACACCACTTCCGCGGATGGCGCGGCCGCACCGCCGTGCACTGGACGCTCGCCGGATTCACGGCGCTCCTGCTCGCCTACGTCGGCAGCAAGGTAGTGCTCGAGCTCGTGCTGCAGCGCGGCTAGCCCGCGCCCCTCGCCGTGACCGACAACATCGACATCGGCTGGCTCTTCGTCGCGCTCGCGACGCTGCTCGCCTGCTCTGCGTTCTTCGCGATGTCGGAGACGTGCCTCATGGCGCTCAACCGGTACCGCCTGAAGCACCTCATCCGCGAAGGTAGCCGCGGCGCGCGTCTCGCCGGGTCCCTCCTCGACCGCACCGACGAGCTGCTGGCATTCATCCTCGCGGGCAACACGCTCATCAACGCCGCCATCACGATCCTCGTCGCCGAGACCTGCCGGCGCCTGCTGGGCACCGGCGACTACGTCCTCGCGGTGGCGACGCTCTCGGCGGGATTCTTCATCCTGGTGTTCGCGGAGATCCTTCCGAAGGTCATCGGCGCCACCTACAACGAACCCCTCGCGCTCGGCGCCGCCTACGTGCTCGCGCCCCTCGTCAAGTTCACGCGATGGCCGATGTGGTTCGTGAACGTCTTCGTGAAGGCGATCCTCAACGTCCTGCGCGTCAGGCCCCGGAGCTCCGACAAGCAGCATCTGAGCATGGCGGAGCTGCGCACCCTCGTGCTCGAGGGCGGCAAGTTCATTCCGAAGAAGCACCAGTCGATCTTCCTCAACCTCTTCGAGCTCGAGGACATGACGGTCGACGACACGATGACGCCGCGCGGCCAGATCGAGCACCTCGACCTGAAGGACGACGTCGAGCAGATCCGCAACGCGCTCGCGACCGCCCACCACACGCGCCTCGTCGTGACCGAGGGCGGCGGCCTCGACAACGTGGTCGGCATCCTGCACGTGCGCAAGGTCGTCAACGCGACGCGACGCGAGCAGATCGACGTCGAGGGGCTGCGCGCCATCATGAGGGAGCCCTACTACGTCCCCGAGGGGACGGCGCTGCTCACGCAGCTCAGCAATTTCCAGGAGAACCAGCGCCACATGGGCCTCGTGGTGGACGAATACGGCGAGATTCTCGGGCTGGTCACGATGAAGGACATCCTCGAGGAGATCGTCGGCGAGTTCACGAGCCAGGCGATCGGCAGCGCCGCCCTCTTCCACATCGAGAGCGACGGCAGCGTGATCGCCGACGGAACGTGCTCGCTGCGCGTGCTGAACCGCAAGGCGGGCTTCACCTTCCCGCTCGATGGGCCGAAGACCATCAATGGCCTTCTCCTCGAGCAGCTCGAGGACATTCCGGAGTCGGGCACGAGCCTCATCGTCGCCGAGCACCCGGTCGAGATCCTGCAGGTGCAGAACCGGATGGTGAAGGTGGTGCGGATACTGCCGACGATCGCCGCGCCCGTGGAGAGGAAGGCGGCCTAGCCGCTGCTAAACAGGAGCGGTTGCGTGCAGCGATGCCGAGGCCGTTCCTCTCGACCCGGGGGAGCGCGGCCTTTCGAGGGGGAGGAATCCCCGTAGAAAGGTCGAGGTCCCCCGGGTCGAGAGGAACGGCAATGGTCCCCGGATTGCTCGGCAGCAAAACTACCGCGCGTAGCGCTCCACGAACTTGCGATCGATGCGGTCCTTCCAGTACCACGCCCAATCGCCTTCCCATGCGAACCCACCCCACGTGCCGACCGCGTGGCGCGGGCCCGTGGCAATGAGCGCGAGATAGCGCGGGTCCGTGCGCAGCGGCGCGAGCTCGCCGCCGCCCAGCGCGGCGCGAAGATTGGTCGCGAGGAGGGGCGCCGCGCGCACGGCGAAGACGCCCGCCTTCGCGAGCGGCATTCCTTCCAGCGACGCGCAATCGCCCGCGCCGAACACCTCGCGGTAGGTGACCGACTGCAGGCGATCGTTGGTGAGCAGGAAGCCGCGCGGGTCGGTCGCGAACCCCGATTCGCGGATCCACGGCTGCGCTCCCGCGCCCGCGGCCCAGAACGTGGCGTCGGACGCGAACTCGAGCCCGGTGTCGAGGCGGACGTGGTCGTGACCGACCTCGACCACCGTGCTCGAGACGTGCATGCCGATGTTGCGTTTCGCGAGATGCCTGCGCAGCCGCCGCCGCGCGCCCTCCGAGAATTCCGCGACCGGCACCGGCGTGTCGGTGATGACGCGCACGTGCGGCGCGGCATCGCCGCGCTCGCCGCGCAGGCGATGGTCCATCGCGAGGGCGAGCTCCACGCCCGCCGCACCGCCTCCCACGATGGAGATGGAGCTCACGCCTCCGGCGCGAGTGCGCGCGAGCACGCTGCCCCAGCCCTTCATCAGGTTCTCGAGGGGGCGGATCGCGACGGCGTGTTGCGCGACGCCGCGCGCCGCGCCGATCACGGGCTGGGACCCCACGTCGATCGACAGCACGTCGTAGGGAATGACGCCGCCGTCGGCGCACATCACGTCGCGCGCCCCGGGGTTCACGAGCGAGCCGCGCGATTGCACGAAAGTCGCGCCGGCGCGCTGCGCGAGCGCCTCGATCCCGATCGCGCACTCGTCGAGGCGATAGTGGCCCGCGATCACCCCTGGAACCATGCCCGTATAGATGAGCCGTGGAAACGGAGTCACCACCGTCACCTCGGGCCTCGCGCCCGGATCGATCGCGAGGCTGCGCAGCACCTCGACGTGCGCGTGGCCTCCTCCCAGGAGCACGAGGCGCTTCATGGATGCCCCTCGAGGCGCAAGTCGCCGAACCAGGCGTTCACCGACTCGAGGGTCTGATCCGTGTCCGACGAGACCGCGACGCCGGTGATCGCGGGCGTGGGCCCTTTCCAGGAGGAGCCGAACGCCCCGCGGAAATCGGCCTCGACGTCGCGGCTTTCGGCGACCCATTCTCCCGCGCGCGCATTGCCGCTTTCCAGCACCACCATGCGCAGGCGGTCGGTATAGGGATTCCACGCGCTGGCGCCGACCGGCTGGTGATTGTCCCAGACGTAGCAGATCGCCGCCGTGGGAAGGTCGGCGCCGTAGACCAGCTTCGCGAGCGTCATCTTCGCGCGCGCGGAGAATGGGAGCGACTCATGCGGCACGTCGAACGAGACGTAGACGCGTGCGGCGAAATCGTCGCCTTGCTTCGTGCCGAAGTGGGCCGCGGCGAGAGGATGATCGATCTTCCAGCGCCACGTGAGCCGGCCTTGCGCGCGGGGATCGGCCTCGAGGCGAAAGGCCGCCGAGCCCACCGCGGCTTGCGAATGCACGTGAAGGACGGTCACGCCCTCGTCGCGCACCAGCGTGAACTCCGGCGCCTTGCGGCGCGGGAGGAGAAGAAGGCTCCATCCCGGAGGCAGCGTCGCGCCCGGCGCCGCGCTCGAGAACGGCGTGATGGCCGCGGGCTCGATCGCGAGCGCGCAGGAAATCAGCGCGAGCGGCGCCAGCCCGAGGAACGCGCGCCTCGCGCGCGCCCTCACGAGAGGACCTCGCGCAGCAGCCCCGACTGCTGCAGGCGCGCGTAGTCCTCGGGACGGTCCACGTCCCAGAAGGTCGCCAGCTCCCGCCACGAAACGCGGGATTGCGCGAGTCGCGACCGCGTCTGCGCCATCACCGCGCTCCCGCCCCACGTCACCGCCTCGAAAAGACCCGGCACCGGCCGCGCGAGCCCCAGCAGGACGTAGCCGCCGTCCTCCGCCGGCGCGATCACCGCATCGTGCGTGCGCAGCGCCTCCGCGGCGGATTGCAGCGCCGCCGCGTCGAGCGCGGGGCAGTCGGCTCCGATGACGATGAGCGCCTGGCCGCGGACGTGGCTCGAATCGAACGCGTTGCGCATGCGCTGCCCGAGATCCTCGCCGTGCTGGCGCTCGAGCGCCACGCCGAACTCGCGCGAGCAGCGCTCGAAGAAAGGATGGGTCTCGTCCGGCGCGCACCACAGCTCGACCGGGCCGACGCGCGCATCGGCGGCGACCGAAAGCGCGCGCCTCACGAGGCCCGAATGCAATCCCGCGGCGCCGTCGGGGCCGAGGATGGCGGCGAGGCGCGTCTTCACCGCGCCGGCGACGGGCGCCTTCGCGAACACCGCGATGCGCACCGCGTCAGGAGGAGGTTCGCTCGACGTCATAGCGGCGTGCGAGGTGGCGAGGGTCCGCGCCGAGCGCGTAGGCGAGGCGCAGGCGCCACATGAGGAAGATGGTGCGCAGCGTTCCGCGCCTCTGCCAGCGCCGCCCCGACGTCACCACGCGATCGCGCAAGCACAGCGGCGGCGATGCGCGCTTCAGGATCTTCGAAAGCGCGACGTCTTCCATCACCGGGATTTCCGGAAAGCCGCCGGCGCGTTCGAAGGCGTCGCGCCGCGCGAAGATCGCCTGGTCGCCCGTGGCGACGCCGGTCCAGCGCGAGCGCGCGTTCATGAGGAGCGCCACCAGCGCGAGCAAGGGATCGGCTGCGTCGATGGAGACGTCGAAGCGCCCCCAGGAGCGCCCCGAGGCCTCGAGCCGCGCGCCGAGGCCTTCGAGCGCCCCGGCGGGCGGCACCGTGTCGGCATGAAGGAAAACGAGGAGCGCGCCCCGCGCGACCCTGGCGCCCGCATTCATCTGCAGCGCGCGCCCGCGAGGAGCGTCGATCACGCGGTCGGCCAGCGGCGAGGCGATCGCGCGAGTCGCGTCGCGGCTGCCGCCGTCGACGACGATCACCTCGCCGCCCGCGTCGCGCAGCGCCTGCAGCCCCGCCAGGGCCCGGCCGATGCCTTCGGCCTCGTCGAGGACCGGAACCACCACCGAAACGAAGGGGAGGGACTCGCTCATCCCCCAAGAATAATGGAGTCCGGCCCTTTCATTGTGAAGACTTCACGTCGTTGAGCGACCAGTCGTAGTCGAGGAACGCGATGTCGGCCTTCTCGGCCTTCACCAACGCGCGGTCCTCGGGCTTGTCGGCGAGCTGGTCCGCGTAGCGCGCCATGACGCCTTTCACCGAGGCAAAGCCCTTGTGGCCCTTCTCGAAGTCCTTGCCGTACCAGTCGAAGATCTTCGAGATCTCGAGCTTCCGGGCCTGCGGGTCGTAGCGGTTGCGGGTGCGATCGGAGAGGAAGCGCTTCATGGCGTCGTCGAGCTGCGAATCGAGCTTCTCGGGGGTGAACGCCTCGTTCCTCAGCATCGGGCAGCCGATCGATGCGCACACCACGCCCACGTGAACCCGGGGGTCGTCGTAGACGCCCTCCTTGCGAAGCATCTCGTGCTCGATGAAGTCGAGGTACGACTCCTGGCCGAAGAGCCGGAAAAACTTCTTGCTCCACGGCTTGCTCACGAAGCTGCCGAGATCGCGAATCGACTTGAGGTCGGGGTACTTCGTGAGGATCAATTCCACCGTGAATCCGTTGTACGCGTTGATGAGGAAGGCCTGCTGCTGCGGCTTGGTCCACGAGTCGAACTCGCTTCTCGTGACCTTCGAATAGTCGTCCAGGACCGCCTTCAGCTGCGCGCGGTCCTTCACGAAGCCGGTGTAGTCGACGCGCGACGCGTTTGCGTCCTGGACGTACTTCACGTGCTTCTTCAGGAGCTCGTCCCACGCCTTGTAGCCATGGTCGAACGCGAGCGCGTTCGCGCTCACCAGGAATGCAGCGATCGAAAGGAGGAGTCTCTTCATGTCTCAGTCGTCTCCGTGATTTTCCGCAACTTCGTAATAGGGGCGCTTGTCACCGAGGGAAAAGAGCTTCGCCACCACGGCGCCGATCCCGGCCTCGCCGCGCGTCCATTCGTTGAAGGACTGGACGAACGCCATCTGCCCGCGGGTCACCTGTTTCCTCTTCCAGACGCCCGCCACGAATTTGTTCGCCTCCGGCAGCGTGGGATAAGCGTGGATGGTGCCGAGGATCTTGTTCAGTCCCACGCCGTGTTTCATGCTGAAGACGAATTCCGCGATGAGATCGTCCGCGTGCTCGCCCGCGATGGTCGCGCCGAGGATCTTGTCGGTCCCGGGCCGGGTGAGCACCTTCACGATGCCCTCGGCCTCGCCGTCGGCGATCGCGCGGTCGAGGTCGTCGATGCCGTAGACCGAGACCTCGTGCGGGATCTTCCTTTCCTTCGCGTCGGTCTCGTTCAAACCAACGCGAGCCACGGGCGGATCGGTGAAGGTCGCCCACGGGATGACGGAATAGTCGACGCGGAACTTCTTGAACCGGCCGAAGAGCGCATTCACGGCGCAGTACCACGCCATGTGCGAGGCGGTGTGGGTGAACTGGTACGGGCCGGCGACGTCGCCCGCCGCGAAGATGTTCGGATAGTGCGCCTGCAGGAACTCGTTCACTTCCACGGTCTTCTGCTTCGTCACCGGAATGCCGAGCTCCTCGAGCCCGTATCCCTCGACGTTCGCGGCGCGGCCGACGGCGCAGAGGATCTCGTCGCACGCGATGCGCTTCTCGCGGCCCTCGTGCTCGACGACCACCACCTTCTCGCCCCCCTCGGAGCGGACTTCCTTCGCCTTGTGGCCGGCGAGGACCTCGATGCCGTCGGCGCGGAAGTGCTTCGCGACCAGCTCGGAAAACTCGGGATCCTCGCGGATCATGATGCGCGGCAGCATCTCGATCTGCGTCACCTTCGCGCCCAGTCGCGCGAAGCACTGCGCGAGCTCGCAGCCGATCGGGCCGCCGCCCAGCACGACGAGGCGGCGCGGCAGCGCGCGGATGTCCCACACCGTGTCCGAGGTGAGCGGTTTCGATTCCCTCAGCCCCGGGATCGGCGGAACGAAGGGCGCGGCGCCGGCGGCAATGACGATGCCGCGAGTGCTGATGACGCGTTTCGTGCCGTCGGGGAGCGTGGCCTCGACGGTCCAGGGGGAGGTGATCTTCGCCGTGCCCTGGACGCATTCGACTCCGAGCTTCGTGTAGCGCTCGACCGAATCGTGCGGCTCGACTTCGGCCACCACGCGCCGCACACGCTCCATCACTTCTGCGAAGTCGAACTCCGCGGTCGCCGAGCGGATGCCGAATTCCTTCGAGCGCTTCATGTGGGCGAGGAGCTTCGTCGTCGCGATGAGCGCCTTGGAAGGCACGCAGCCCGTGTTGAGGCAATCGCCGCCCATCTTGTGCTTCTCGATCAAGGTCACCTTCGCCTTCACCGCCGCGGCGATGTACGCCGACACCAGTCCGGCCGAGCCCCCACCGATGACGACGAGGTTGTTGTCGAACTTCGCGGGCCGCGTCCACTTCGCATAGACCTTGCGCGCCTTCAGGGCATCGAGCGCCTTCTTCGCGACGAGCGGGAAGAGCCCCAGCACCACGAACGCGGCGACGAGGCCCGCCGAGATCTTGAATTGGCCGAGCTGCGTTCCCGCGTACACGTACGCGATGGTCCCCGCGAGCATCCCGACCTGGCTCACCCAGTAGAAGGTGCGCGTCCTTATCGAGGTGAGCCCCATCGCGAGGTTGATCACGAAGAACGGAAACGCCGGAACGAGGCGCAGCGCGAAGAGGTAGAAGGCGCCCTCGCGCGCGATGCCGTCGTCGATCGGCTTCAGCTTGTCGCCGAACTTTCCCTTCACCCAATCGCGCAGGAGATAGCGCGACGCGAGGAAGGCGAGCGTCGCGCCCAGCGAAGACGCGAAGGAGACGATCACCGTGCCCCAGACAAGCCCGAACGTCGCGCCGGCGACGAGCGTGAGGATCGCCGCGCCCGGAAGCGAGAGCCCGGTGACCGCGACGTAGATGCCGAAGAACGCCGCTGCGGCCTGGAGCGGGTTCTCCATCACGTACGCGTCGATGGCCGCGCGCTGCGCCTGGAAAAACTCGATCGAGACGTATTGCTTCAGGTCGAACACGAAGAACGCCGCGATGAGCACCGCGATCGCTGCGAGGACGACGAGTTTGCCTTTGGTCATGGCGGCCTTCCTGATGGCGCAGGTGCGCCGGCGGTGCGGTTAGAGAAACTGCGCGCGCAGGTCCACGCTCGAGCGCCGGCCGAGGTGGCGCCGGTTGGCCTCGAGCCATTCACGGCCCGCGTCGTGGCCGCGGCGGTAGAGCTCCTGCAGGAACGGCCAGTCGAGCGAGAACTTGCTCTCGATCGACAGGTCGAGGAGCACCTTGTCCGCGCGCACCGAGTGAACCAGCACGTTCTTGAGCTTGGGGAGGTACTCGGGCTTCAGCCAGCCCTCGGAGACGAGCTTCTGCACGAACACGACCGCGCGAAGCTCCTTGATGAGCGAGGCGTTGAACGTGATCTCGTTCAAACGGTTCTCGATCTCGTGCGCGAGGCGCGGCACGCCCGGGCGCTCGATCGGGTTGATGTGGACGATGATCACGTCGCGCGACTTCGTCTCGTAGAAGAGCGGATAGAGCACGGGATTGCCCATGTAGCCGCCGTCCCAGTAGTGGGAGCCCTCGATCTCGACCGCCTGGAAGAGAAACGGGAGGCACGACGAGGCCATCACCACGTCCGCGCTCGCCTCGGGCGTCGTGAAGATGCGCGCCTTGCCGGTCTCCACGTTGGTGGCCGCGAGGAAGAGCTTGGTGGACTTGCAACGCCTCAGCTTCTCGAAATCGACGGTCTCGACGAGCGCATCGCGGAAGGGGTTCCAGTTGAACGGATTCCACTGGTAGGGCGACACCGAGCCCGTGACCATCTTGAACATCCGGAAGGCCCGTGGATTGGCGAATCCCGTGCCGCTCGCGGAGAGACGCTTCCAGAACGCGGCGAGCAGCTCGCGTGCGCCGTCGGCGCCGCCGATCATCTTTCCGTAGGCGTACACGACCGCGTTCACGGAGCCCGCGCTGGTGCCCGAGATGCCCTCGATCTCGAGGCCGCCATCCTCGAGGAAGCTGTCGAGCACGCCCCACGCGTAGGCTCCGTGAGAGCCGCCGCCCTGCAGCGCGAGATTGACGCGCTTGCGCTTCGCCGGGCGCGTCGCCATGGGCCTATGCCGCGCGCGGCGTGGCTTGCGCGGGCATGAAGCGCGGGCCCTCGACGATGCGCCGGAAATAGGACGCGTGCGCCGGCGAGCCCTCGGGCCAGCTCGCGAGGAAGCGCTCGACCCAGCGCTCGTGGTCATAGGCGAGCTCCAGGGAGTCGACATGAAACCCGCGCCCGTGGAGGCCGTAGATCCTTTCCGGACCGTCGAAAGCGGCGCGGCCGATGCGCGTGACGAGCCCGCGCCGCCGGCCCTGGAAATTCGGCATGCCGGCCGCGCCATTGTTGGCGACGATCGCCGTGCCACCGTCGAGCGCGAACTCGCGGAACGCCGGAAGGCAGGTGTGGGTGCTCGCGAAGACGTCGACCCGCGCATCCCGGAACGCGGATTCGATCCAGCGGCGATGGGCGGGATTGTCGAGGCGATCCGCGGCGAATCCCCATCCGGCGAGCGAAGCCGCGTCACCGTGCACGATACCGATGCGCGCGTCGCCCACGCGAGCGACCAGGTGCATCGGAAGCGCGGCGAGCTGGGCCCGCGACGGGGCGAACGCACGCGACGTCTCGCGCAGCCGCGCGAGGATCTCGTTGGAGCGCGAGACCTCCGCATCGCTCACGTCGACCGGATACGCGCAGCCGCAGCCCGCGCCCGTGTCCTCCGAGGCGATTTCGGTCTCCACGTTGCCTCGCAGCGCGACGTGCCGGGCCACTTCACGGGTCACGCGCTCGAAGTCGCCGGTCGATACGTCGAACCAGTGAAAGTCGCCGTTGAAGACGATCTTCACCGGACCGGGTTCCCGCGCGGCGAGGCAAAGCGCGCATTCGAGCGCCTCGACGTTTCCGTAGAGGCCGCCGATCACGTAGATCGTTTCCGCGACGATCTCGGGATCGCGCCGGAAAACCGCGGGCGGATACCGGTAGGAAAGCGGACACGCCCGACCCGGCCCGAGCCGCGCCATGGAAGGATCTTCGCGCCGTGCGCCTTGCGCCAGGTTCATGCGAGCGCGCCTCCGCAGCTCGATCCCTGGCCCGCGGTGCATCCGTAGCAATGGTCGCGCACCGCGATCGCGTTGCCGTCGAGATCGCGGCTCATCACGTCCCTCAGGTGGGGGCGCGCCTTTCCCGCGATGCGCAGCGGCAGCCCCAGCATCTGGTTGAAGTCGCAGTCGTAGAGGTAGCCGCGCCAATCGATCGAGACGAGCGAGCGGCACATCACCGCGTCGAGGTTCGCGTCGCTGTGCGAGGAGCGCAGGAGCCTCATGTACTCGCCGAACTGGCCCTTGCTGACAAGGGTCGAGCCGAAGCGCTGGATCGGCATGTTGGCGATCGTGTAGAGCCGGTTGAAGACGATGCCGGATTTGTCGCCGAGGATGCGCTTGTAGTCCGCCTCGAGCTTCTCCTGCGAAGGCGGCAGCGTCGGACCCTGCGGGTTGTAGACGAGGTCGAGGGTGAGGCCGCTGCCGTCGCGTGCGTAGCCCAGCCCGTTCAGGATCCTGATGGCCGCGATGCTGCGCTCGTACACCCCTTCGCCGCGCTGGCGATCGACGAGCTCGGCGGTGTAGCAGGGCAGCGACGCGACGATCTCGACGCGATTCATCGCGAGGAACCGCGCGAGATCCTCCTGGCCCGGCTCGAAGAGGATGGTGAGGTTGCACCGGTCGATCACGCGCGCCCCGAGCGAGCGCGCCCCGGTGACGAGATGGCGGAAGTGCGCATTGAGCTCGGGCGCGCCGCCCGTGAGATCGAGCGTGGTCGCGCCGCTCGCCGCGAGGTACTCGAGCACCTGGTCCGCCGTCTCGCGCGTCATCGACTCGGTGCGCGTCGGCCCGGCGTTCACGTGGCAGTGAAGGCACGTCTGGTTGCATACGTATCCGACGTTCACCTGCAGCGTGTCGAGGCGACGGCGCCCGAGCGGCGGGAAATCGGTTTCAACGAGGAGCGGAAGCGTCGCGTGCATGATGGTCGGTGTTTGCTGGAGGCATCTTACCCAATCCCCGGTGAGTCGAACGAGGCTAGACTAGCCTTACAAGCCCCATGGCCCAAGATAACGCCCCTTCCCCCGCCGACGGCGCGCGCCTCGACTTCTCGAAGGCGATGAGCTACGGCGACTACCTGCACCTCGACCGGATGCTCGCCGCGCAGCAGCCGCGCTCGCGCGACCACAACGAGATGCTCTTCATCATCCAGCGGGCCGCCTTCAAGATGCTCGCGCGCGTGGCCCGCGTCATGGCGCAGCTCAATCAATCGTGGGACGTCCTCGCCACCCTCACCCCCGCGGAGTATTCGTCGTTCAGGGATGACCTCGGCGCGGCTTCGGGGTTCCAGTCGTTCCAGTATCGCGCCATCGAGTTCCTCCTCGGAAACAAGGACGCCGTCAGGATGGAGCCGCACCGCCATCGCGCCGAGATCTTCACGGGCCTCGATGCGCTGCATCGCGAGTCGTCGCTCCACGATGAAGCCATACGGCTCCTGCGGCGCCGCGGATTCACGATCGACCGCGAATGCGTCGAGCGCGATTGGCGCGCGGCGTACGCCTTCAACGAGTCGGTCTGCGAGGCATGGGTCGCGGTCTACCGCTCGACCGCCGGGAACTGGGACCTTTACGAGCTCGCCGAGAAGCTGGTGGACCTCGAGGACGCGTTCCGCCAATGGCGCTTCAGGCATGCGACCACGGTCGAGCGCGTGATCGGCCTCAAGCGCGGCACGGGCGGCACTTCGGGAGTGAACTACCTGCGCCGCGTCGTCGAAGTCGAGCTCTTTCCCGAGCTGTGGCGCGCGCGAACCGCGCTTTAGCCATGGCCGAGGTCGAGCTCAAGCTGGACGTGGATCGCAGCGCGCGCGCGCCACTCCTGCGCGCGGCGGCCCTCGCCGGGACAAAGCCCCGGCGCATGCGCATGACGAGCCTCTACTTCGACACGCCCGACTGCGCGCTCGCCGGCGCCGGGATGGCGCTGCGCCTGCGGCGCTCGGGCGGGCGCTGGGCTCAGTGCCTCAAGGCCGGCCGCAGCGGGACGGGAGGCCTTCACTCGCGGGACGAATGGGAATTCGAGCGGCCCGGCCCCGTGCTCGACCTTTCCCTCTTCGCCGAAACACCGCTGGCCGCGCTCGACGGCGCCGCGAGCCTGCACCGAACTCTCGCGAAAGCGTTCACCGTCGAGTTCCAGCGCACCGCCTGGCAGCTCGAGCCCGCCGCCGGCTGCCGCCTCGAGGTCGCGCTCGACTGCGGCTTCGTCGAAAGCCGCGGGCGGCGCGAAGAGATCTCGGAGGTGGAGATCGAGTGCATCGCGGGCGATCCCGCCCACGCTTTCGGCCTCGCCCGGCGCCTTCTCGACGAAGTGGCGCTTCGCCCCAGCGCGACTGCCAAGGCGGCGCGCGGCTATCGGCTCTTCAACCGTTCGCCGCTTCGTCCGGTGAAGGCCTCGCCGGCCCGCCTCGAGGAAGACATGGGCCCGCTCCCCGCGGCGCGTGCGCTCGTCGCCGCGGCGCTGGACCAGCTGCAGGGGAACGAGGAAGGCGTGCTGCGCGCGGCGGCGCCGGAATTCGTACACCAGGCGCGCGTGGCGCTGCGCCGGATGCGCTCGGCGCTCCGCATGTTCCACGCCGCGATCGGCGACGAGCGTGCGAAGGCATGGCGCGCGGAGTGGAGCGAGGCCACTCGCGCCCTCGGCGCCGCACGCGACTGGGACGTTTTCGCGACCGAATCGCTTCCCGCGCTCGCCGCGGCCTACGGCGATCCGTCGATATCACGCACGCTCGCGCGGCGCGCGGCGCTGCACCGGCGGCGATGCCGCGAGGACGCGCGGGCGGCGCTGCGCTCGCCTCGCTATGCGCGCGCCGTCCTCGATCTCGCGAGCTGGCTTGCCGGCATCGGGGAAGAGGCCGCCGGCGGAACCAGTGAACCACTCGCCGACTTCGCGGCGCGCTGGATCCGCAAGCGGCGCAAGAGCCTGCTCGCGGGGCTCGCGGGCCTCGCGGGCATGCCGGCCGAAGAGCGCCATCGCGTGCGCATCGACGCGAAGCGCCTGCGCTATGGCGTTGAAGGCCTCGCTTCCATCTTTCATGCGGGAAAGGAGCGGCGCTACGCGCGCCGCCTCGCCGACCTGCAGGATGCGCTCGGCCGGGCCAACGACGCCGCCACGGGAGCACGCCTCCTCGCCGAGCTGGCCCCGCCCGAGGCGTTCGCCGCATTCGCGCGCGGATGGCTCGCGGCGCGCATGGTGCCGGACCCAGCGCTTATCGCGTCGCTCGCCGCGCGGCTCGAAAAGAGCCCACGCTTCCGGCACCGCAAGGCAGCGTCGCATCCGCCGCACGTTTGACCGCGGGCAATTCCGCGCATAGCCCCAATGCCACACTGAAGTGAACAAGGGAGACCGCCGTGTTCGAATCCGCAGAGATTGGCCACAAGCTCGACAAGGCCGAGTTCAAGCGCGAGGAGCCGAAGCTGCGCCAGCGCCTGCTCGACCTCCAGTACGAACTGCTGAAGAAAGGCGAATTCCAGACCATCATCCTCGTGAACGGCGTGGACGGCGCGGGCAAGGGCGAGACCGTCAACCTCCTGAACGAGTGGATGGATCCCCGCCACATCCAGACGCGCGCGTTCGGCGCGATGACCGACATCGAGCGCGAGCGCCCCGAGATGTGGCGCTTCTGGCAGGCGCTCGCGCCCAAGGGGCGCATCGGCATCCTCTTCGGCTCGTGGTACACCGACCCCATCCTGCGGCGCGTGATCGGCCACGAGAAGCGCTCCGAGTTCGAGCGCCGCCTCATGGGCATCCGGCACTTCGAGCGCATGCTGGTCTCCGAGGGCGCGCTGCTGCTCAAGTTCTGGTTCCACCTCTCGAAGAAGTCCCAGAAGAAGCGCCTGAACGAGCTCTCGTCGCACAAGAAGACCGCCTGGCGCGTGGGCCCCGAGGAGTGGGACCACTTCAAGCACTACGACGAGTTCGTCGACGTGTGCGAGGACGCGCTGCGCGAGACGAGCACCGGCGAGGCGCCCTGGGAAATCATCGAGGGCAGCGACCACGGGTACCGCTCGCTCACCGCGGGGCGCCTGCTCGAGGACGCCCTCGCCGCGCGGCTGAAGGGCGTGCGCCCGGTGCTGTCGCCGTCGGCCCCGCCGCCCGCGCCGCCCGTGGACGGGCGCACGCTGCTCGCCTCGTTCGACTACAAGCGCAAGCTCGATCGTGGCGTCTATGCGAAGAAGCTCGTCAGGCTGCAGGGCCACCTCAACCTGCTCACGCGCTCGAAGAAGATGCGCGATCGCTCGGTCATCATGGTGTTCGAAGGCATGGACGCCGCCGGCAAGGGCAGCACCGTTCGGCGCATCACCCAGGCGATCGACGCGCGCTTCTACCGCGTGATCCCGGTGGCCGCCCCCACGGACGAGGAACGCGCGCAGCCCTACCTGTGGCGCTTCTGGCGCCAGGTTCCGGGACACGGGCGCCTGACGATCTTCGATCGCTCGTGGTACGGGCGCGTGCTGGTCGAGCGGGTCGAGCGCTTCGCCTCCGAGTTCGACTGGATGCGCGCCTACCACGAGATCAACGATTTCGAGGAGCAGCTCACCCGGTCCGGCGCCATCGTGGCGAAGTTCTGGCTCGCCATCACGCCCGCGGAGCAGCTGCGCCGCTTCAAGGCGCGCCAGAAGACTTCCTACAAGCGCTTCAAGATCACCGACGAGGACTGGCGCAACCGCAAGAGGTGGCCCCATTACGAGCGCGCGGTGAACGACATGATCGACCGCACGTCCTCGGATCTCGCCCCGTGGAACGTGATCGCCTCCGACGACAAGCTTTTCGCCCGCATCGAGGCGCTCGAGGGGCTCTGCGAGCGCATCGAGTCGGGACTCTGAGCCGCGCCGGCCTTCCATGGACGTGAGCGGCATCCTGCGCGCGCAGATGAGCTGGGCCATGGCGGTGGCGCTTGCCATCGCCATCGCGCTCCTTGCCCGGCGGCCCGGCGACCGCGCGAGCGTGCGCAACGCCGTTCTGCTGCTGGGCGCCTGCGCGCTCGCCTTGGTCGCGGTCGACCTCGCCGAGCCGACGGGCGCGCAAGGGCCCGCGAAGCTCGCCTCCGCCGTCGCGAGCGTGCTCGCGGGAGCGGTGCTGATCCGGCTGGCCTCGATGTTCGCGTTCCGCGTCGTGCTGCCCGCGCTGCGCGCGCAACCACCCCGCATCGTCGAGGACATCGCCACGGCGGGGCTCTACATCGCCTGGGGATTCGCGTGGCTGCGCCTTGCGGGGGTCGATCCCACGGGGCTCGTCACCACGTCGGCGGTCATCACGGGGTTGATCGCGTTCTCGATGCAGGACACCCTCGGCAACGTGCTGGGCGGGGTGGTGCTGCAGCTCGATCGCTCGCTGCGAGTCGGCGACTGGCTGCGCGTGGAGGACGTTTCGGGCCGCGTGGTCGAGATCACGTGGCGCCACACCGCGATCGAGACGCGCAACCGCGAGACCGTCGTCATTCCGAACGGCTGGATGCTCAAGAACCGTTTCACGGTGATCGGCTCGCGCGACGACGCGCAAACATCGTGGCGCCGCTGGGTGCGGCTTACCGTCGATTTCTCGGCACCTCCGACCCGCGTGTGCTCGGTGCTCGAGGCCGCGGTGAGGGACGCCGAGATCCCGCACGTCGCCGAGCATCCCGCGCCGAGCGCCGTGCTGCTCGAGATCGGGCCACGCTACGGGAGCTATGCGCTGCGCTACTGGCTCGATGACCCGCAGCACGACGACGCCACCGACAGCCACGTGCGCACGCACATCCTGGCGGCGCTCGCGCGCAACGGCATGAAGCTGGGCGTTCAGTACCACGAGCAGCTCGACATCAAGGACGACGAGTCGCACCGCGAGGAGCAACGCACCGGGGAGCGCGGGCGGCGCCTCGCCGCGCTCGCCTCCGTCGAGCTCTTCGCGCCGCTCACGGTCGTCGAGCGCGACGAGCTCGCGGGACACCTGGTGTACGCCCCGTTCGTCGCGGGCGACGTCATCACGCGCCAGGGCGCAACCGCCCACTGGCTCTACCTCATGGTCTCCGGCGAGGCCGACGTGTGGATCGACACGCCCGCGGGCCGCAAGGCGGTGGCCACGCTCGGCGCGGGAAGCGTGTTCGGCGAGATGGGCATGATGACCGGCGAGCCGCGCCACGCCACCGTGGGCGCGCGCACCGACGTCGTCTGCTATCGCCTCGACAAGTCGGGCTTCGAGTCCATCGTCAGGGCTCGCCCGGACATCATCGGGGCCATTTCGCGCATCCTCGCCGAGCGCGAGACCGAGCTCGAGTCGCGGCGCGCGTTGGGGCAGCCGGGCGCGGCCTCGGCCGGGCAATCCGACATCCACCGGCGCATCCGGGCCTTCTTCGGGCTCGAATGACGCTTCAGGCGAGAGTGAGCCGGATGCGGTTGCGCCCGAAAACGTACGAGTAGTCGGCCGAGGCGGTGAGGCCGTGCGCGAGGATCACGCCGAGCCCGCCCTCGCGGCGCGTCTCGGCGAGCGCCTCGAGCATCTCGCGAGTCGCGCGGGCGAACGGATTGAAGGGCGGCGCGCGGTCCTCGTAGATGAGCGAAACCTCCCCGCCGCTCGCCGACAGCGTGATCCAGACGGGGGCCTCGCTTCCGCCCCGGTTGCCGTGCTTCACGGTGTTGATGAAGAGCTCCTCGATCACGAGATTGGCCTTCAGCCGCGAGTCCTTGGCGACCTGGGCACCCTCGCAGAAGTCCTCGATGAAGGCCCGGGCGGCCTTCAGCTCCTCCATCCGGGACGCAAACATCCCCATTCGCGTAGTGACAAGGTTCACAGGCAGGGCTCCCCGGCTTTTGGCATTATAGGGTGTCAGAACGTGCATATCCCAGAGGAGAAGCTCATGCGCAAGTGGATCATCGCGGCGGCCCTGTCCGTCGCATTCCCGGCGATGGCGGCCGACATAGGTCTCATCAAGGTCTCGAAGGGCAGCGTGCAGATCCAGCGAGGTGCCGAAAAGATGGTGGCGGCCGTGGGGTCGGGCGTGCAGGCTTCCGACGTGATCGTCACCGGCGCCGACGGCTCCGCGGGTATCACCTTCACCGACAACAGCCTCGTCTCCGTCGGACCGAACAGCGTGTTCGCGATCGACAAGTACCACTTCGACACCACTACGCACCAGGGCGAATTCGAGGGCAACCTGAAGCAAGGGCGCCTTGCCGCGATCTCGGGCAAGATGGTCAAGCAGTCGCCCGAGTCCATGAAAGTCCGCACCCCTTCGGCGATCATGGGCGTGCGCGGCACGGAGTTCGTGATCCAGGTCGGCGAGAAGACGAACTAGACACCCCTTGAAGCTGTCGATCTACCTTGCGCTCGCGGCGCTCGCGGCGCTCGCGGCGCTCTGCGCCGGCTGCGCCACGGCGCCGAAGCATGTGGCGCCGGAGCTGTTCGCTGTGGTCCCCGGCGCCGACGGCCACGTCGGCGCGATCGTGGTCCACACGGAAGGCGACACGCGCGTCATCGATTCGGCCTACGGCGCCGAGCGCATCTCGAGCGACGGCACGCGCGAGATGACTCGCCTTACCGCCGACGAGGTCCGCGACACCTTCGGCGCCACGCTCGCCGCCCTCCCCGGAAAGCCCACGAGCTTCGTGCTCTATTTCCTCGAGGGCAAGGACGAGCTCACGGCGGAATCGAAGGTCGAGATGGAAAAGGTCTTCAGCGAATTGAAGCGCAGGCCGCTGCCCGACATCATGGTGATCGGGCACACGGACTCGGTCGGAAGCATGACCTCGAACGATCGCCTGTCGCTCGCGCGCGCGGAGCGCATGCGCGAGTTGATGATCGGCCTAGGCATTCCCGCCGAGCGCATCCAGGCCGCGGGCCGCGGCAAGCGCGAGCTCCTCGTGCCCACCGAAGACAGCGTCTCCGAGCCGCGCAACCGCCGCGTCGAGATCAGCGTTCGCTAGCGGCGAGCGCGCGCGCGCTTCAGGCTTCGGCTTCGGCGCCGCCTTCCCAGCGCAGCACCAGCAGCGTGATGTCGTCCGCGGGCTCGGCGTCGCCCGCGAAGCGGCGCACGTCGTCGCGCAACCTCTCGACGAGGTTCGCGGGATCGATGTCCTCGGGCATCCACGAGAGCGAAGCGCGCAGGCGCTCGACTCCGAAGAACTCGCGCTGCTCGTTCATCGCTTCCGTCGCGCCATCGGTGACGCAGCAGATCCACTCGCCGGGCTCGAGCCTGCGCCGGCTCGGCGCATAGACGAAGTCCTCGACCACGCACAGGGGCGGGCCGCCGGGCATCTCGAAGCGCTCGGGAGCGCCGCGCGGCGTGCGCACGAACGGCGGCTCGTGGCCCGCGCTCGAAAACTCGATGACGCCGCTGGGAACGTCGAGGATCGCCGCGAACGCGGTGACGAAGAGCTGCTCCGGATTCTCTCGCGCGATCTCCGCCTGCGCGCGCGTGAGCACCTCTCCCACGTCGCCGCCGCGAAGCGCCGCGCTCTTCAGGTGCGATTTCACCGACGCCATGAAGAGCGCCGCGGGCAATCCCTTTCCCGAGACGTCGGCGACCACGAAGAAGATGCGGCGCGAATCGATGTGGAAGCAATCGTAGAAGTCGCCCCCCACGGTGCGCGCGGGCTCGAGCAGCGCCGCGAGCTTGAAGCGCCGGTCGTTGCCGAGGGCCTCGCGCGGATCCGGCAGCAGCCCCATCTGGATGCGCCGCGCCGCGTCGACCTCGCCCGCCATGTGCGCCGCCTGGTCGCGCAGCACGCGGCGCTGGCGCTCGGCCTCCGAGAGCGTGCCGACCACGACGGTGCCGAACACGGCCACGGTGCCAAGGGCGGGCCACGCGAAATCGAACAACATGTGGAGGTGGCGGAACGCGACGAGCCCGATGCACAACAGGAGAAGCACGAGGAACACGACGAGATTGATGCCCTGCAGCGCCGAGAGCCGCGGAATGAACCAGATGAGGACGAATCCGCACAGGATGAACACCGCGCCCTCGATCCACGTCGCGAATGTCGGACGCACCAGGGCCACGCCGTTCACGAGGTTCTCCACGATCTGGGCGTGGATCTCGACGCCGGGAACGAACTCGCCGAGCGGCGTCGATTTGTGGTCGAGCACGCCCAGGCCCGTCACGCCCACCAGCACCACCTTCTGGCGCAGGCGTTCGGGATCGAGTTTACCGCTCAGCACGTCGAAAGCGGAGACCATGCGGCTCTCGTCGTGCCTGCTGTATCGAATCCACGCGGTGCCGTCCCTCTGGAGCGGCATGCTCACGCCCGCAAGGCGAAGCAAGAGCAAGCCTCCGGGCGCATCGTCCAGGCGCAGGCCCACTCCCTCCGCGACGCGCACCGACTCGACGCCGAGCGTGGGCACGATCACGCCCTGGATCCGCTCGACTATCGGCACCACGCGCACCACCTGGTCCTGCGGGCCGGAGTTCATCAACCCGTGTCCCGCCGCCGCCGCGTCGATCACGTCGAGGCTGCCGATGTAGCCCGGCCAGTTCGGCATCTCCGCTTCGCGCGCGCCCGACGTGACCACCGGGGCCGCGCGCGGCGGCCCGCGAAAGCGCGGGTCGACGTCGCTCGTGGTGCCGATGCCGAGCACTACATTGCGACCTTCGATCGCTTTCGCGAGCTGCTCGTCGTTGGACGGCATCTCGCGCAGCGCCTTGGCGAGGTTCGTGGGCAAGATCGGCATCTCGTCGGCCATCGCCGCGGGCGAGAAGCGGTCGGGCTCGGAGAAGAAGAGATCCAGGCCGATCGACGCGGGCTGCGCCTGCGAGATGCGCGTGATGAGCTCGGCGATGCGCGTGCGGGGCCACGGCCACTGCCCGTAATGCGCGATCGCCTCCTCGTCGATCACGACGATGGCGACGGGGTCCGTGGTGCGCTCCAGCGGGAAGAGCTGCTGATAGCCGTCGAAGACGACGTTGCGCAGCGTGTTGGCGGCGGGAGCGAAGAGCAGGAAAAGCGACAGCGCGGCGAGGAGCACCAGGGCGAGAACCCGCAGGCCTCGCAGCGTGCTCAGAGATCGATCTCCAGGCCGTCGTACGCGGCGGACACCTTGAGCGCCTGGTCGCCGCGAGTCAGCTCCTCGAAGCGGCGCGCCTCCTTGAGCAGCCCCTCGAGCGTCGCGTCGTTGTTCGCGGGCTCGTGGTGGAAGAGCACCAGGTGCTTCGCGTGCGCCATCTGGCACAGCTCGACGCCGACGATGTTGCTCGAGTGGCCCCAGTCGGCCTTCACGCTGATCGCCTCGGCAAGCGCGTACATCGCGTCGAAGATCACCACGTCGGCGTTGTGGAAGAACTTCGCGAATTTCTCGGCCTCGGCGCGGTCCTCGAGCTTGTGCTCGGAATCGGTCGTGTACACCACGACCTTGCCCTGGTACTCGAAGCGATAGCCGTACGAGTCGCCGCCGTGCAGCTGCAGGTGCGGCGTGACCGTCATGCCGTTAATCAGGAACGGCTTTCCCGGCTCGAGCTTCACGAACTCGATCGTGGCGCCCAGCTGCTCCCACTCGACCGGGAAGCACGGCGCGGAATGCTGCTTGCGGAAGGCTTGCTCGAGCACGTCGTGGCAGCCATGGATCCGGATCTTCGTCCCCGGCACGTACGCCGGCCCGAAGAGCGGGAATCCCATGATGTGGTCCCAATGCACGTGGGACATGAAGACGTTGATGGTCGCGGGCTTGCGCGCCTGCTTGGCGAGGATGTGCACGCCGAACGGCCGCGCGCCGCTGCCGAGGTCGCACGCGTAATACTCCTCGCCCGGGATCTCGATCTCGACGCACGGCGTATGGCCGCCGAAGGTATGCGTGAGGTTGAAGTCGAGCTCGCTCGAGGCGTAGGCGTGCGCTTCCTCGTAGCTGTTGAAGACCTTTCCCGAGGCCTGCACCAGCGCCTGGGCGAGCTTGTCGCGCACGTCCGCCGCGGTCAACGCGACCGGGATCGACCCTCGGGTGCCCCAGAAGCGCACGCGCACGGGCTACCCCTTTTCGAACGCGGCGGCGGCGTCGCCCGACACCGCGCCCAGCGCCTCGCGCACCGTCGGAAACACCTGGAACACGAGGTTGAAATGGGAAATCTGGAAGATCTCGGCGACCATCGGCTGCAGCGCCGCCACCGCGATCTTGGCGTGCTGCGCCTTCGCCTGCCGCGAGGCGAGCATGAAGCAGCGCAGGCCCGCGCTGGAGATGTACTCGAGCCCGGACAGGTCCAGCACCACCGCGCCGCCCTCGGCCGCGGCCGTGTCGACGGACTTCATGAGGTCGGTGGTGAACGCGGCGCAGGTGTCCTGGTCGAGCCGGCCCTCCACGCGGAGCACGACTGCGTTGGCGAACCTCCGGGAGGAGACGTTCATTTGTTGGTGTTAGCGGCGGGCGGAAGGGCGCGCCTATTGTGTCACAGGCGCTCGTCGCGGAAGAAACCGAGCTTCTCCTGGGCCGAGCGGTCGGAAAACGAGAAAACCACCCAGTCCTCGCTCGCCTGCAGCGTGTAGGGCATCCATCCGGGAACGACGGCCACGTCGTGGGGCGCGAGATCGAATTTCGTCCCGCCCACCTCGAGCGTGCCGCGCCCTTCCACCGCGGCGAAGACCATGCTGTCGCTCGAGCGATAGGGACGCGTCGCGAATCCCTTCGGCAGGATCCGGATCATGCTCGCGATGGTCGGCATCGCCCAGCCGCCCCGCTTGGGGTCCTGGTATCGAAGGACATGCCCGAGGTGCGAATCGGGCGCGCCGCTTCGCGCAAGGGCGAAGAGCGTCTCGCGGGCACGCTCGTAGGGAAAATGGATGAGGCCGTCGTATTGCGATTCCGGGGGCTTGCGGGCGGCGTCGTCCTCACGGAAGGTGCTGTTGAAGTGCATGAGCAACGGGATGTCGAGGCCGTCCAGCCACACCATCGGCCCACCGGACTCGTTGCCGTGCTCGTGCCAGCGCCACGCCGGCGTGATGACGAAATCGCCGGGCTCCATGATCACCTTCTCGCCGTCGACCGTGGTATGGGCGCCGCTGCCCTCGATGATGAAGCGCAGCGCCGATTGCGTGTGGCGGTGCGCGGGAGCGACCTCCCCCGGCATGATGAGCTGCAGCCCCGCGAAGAGCGTGCTCGTGATCTGGGAGGTGCCCCGGAGCCCCGGGTTCTCGAGGATCAGCACGCGCCGCTCGGCCTCGCGCGCGGAGATGTGATCCGCGGATTCGAGCAGGAGCGGCCGCACGTCGGCGTAGCGCCAGCGGTGCGCGACGCCGACCGGCATGGGCTGCGCCGGCACGAGGCTCTTCAGCCGCGTCCAGAGCGGCGCCAGGTGGGAAGGCTCGATGCGCCGGTAGAAATCCTCGCGTTGCGATTCCAGGTCTCGCGTGTCCATGTTCACCTCGCCAAGCAGTTCTCGACGCGCCATCCGTAGAGCCATTCGAGCGCATCGTAATAGCGCTCGGGCGTGCGTCCCTTCCAGAGGTCGTTGCGCACCAGGCGCTCGACGCCTTTCGCATGATAGATGCGTCCCATCTCCCGCGTCAGGAGCACGACGCGGGCGGTGCGCGCGATGCGCGAGCGCTCGTATCGGGCGAAGGCCGCCTCGAAGTCGCCGCCGCCCGCGCGCACGGCTTCCCCGAGGGTCACCGCATCCTCCATCGCCATGCACGCCCCCTGGGCCAGATATTGCATCATGGGGTGGGCCGCGTCCCCGAGGAGCGTCACGGGGCCGTAGCTCCACTTCGCGATCGGCTCGCGGTCGGCGGTGGCCCACCGCTTCCAGCTTTTCGGAAGGTCGAGGAGCTGGCGCGGGCGATCGGCGATGCCGTCGAAGTACGACATCACCTCGTCGCGGCTGCCCTCGGTGACGCCCCACTCTTCCCGATTGCGGCTGTGGAAGGTGACGACGACGTTGTACTGCTCGCCGCCACGCAGCGGGTAGTGAACGAGGTGGCAATCGGGACCGGCCCAGACGCACGGTGCGTTCCATTGCAGGTCCGCGGGAAAATCGCGCGTGTCGACCACGGCGCGATAGACGACGTGGCCCGAGACCCGCACCGGGTCGCCGACGAATTGCTGGCGCACGTTCGACTTGACGCCGTCGCAGCCGATCAGCGCCACGCCCTCGTGACGGCCGCCGCGCTCGTCGATCGCGCGCACGCCGGCGCCGTCGCGCTCGACGCGATCGATTCGCGTGGAGGTGACGAGCTCGATGTGGCCGTCGCGCTGCGCCCCCTCGAGGAGCGCGCCGTGCACGTCGGCCCGGTGGCTCACCGCGTAGGGATTGCCGAAGCGCTTGCGGAATTCCTCGCCCACCGGGACCGAGGCGACCTCGCTTTCGTCGACCGCGTCCATCATCACGATGCGCTCGGTGTAGACGGCGCTTGCGCGCGCGCTCTCGCCGACGCCGAGCGCATCGAAGGCGAAGAACGCGTTGGGGCCCAGCTGGATGCCCGCGCCGATCTCGCCGATCGCCGCGGCCTGCTCGAGAACCTTTACGGGAAAGCCCTGGCGCGCGAGCGCGAGCGCCGCGGCAAGGCCGCCGATGCCGCCGCCGGCGACGAGCACCGGCTGGGATGATCTGGGATGGGCCACGGTCAGCTCTCGAGGTCCCAGATTAACCGAACTTCGATGTCTGGTTGATCCGGATCGGCCGGTATACTGGCGCCACCCATGAGCACCGCCGCCCGCCCGAGGACCATTTCTCCGGTACTCGTCGCCGGGTTGCTTGCCGTCGCTTTCGCCGTGCTGGCGGCCAGCGCGATGCTGCATACCTCGACCACCTTCGACGAGATCATCTTTCTCGCGGTTGGCGCGCGCGGCTTCCACACGGGAGACTTCGGGCTCGTGCTCGACCACCCCCGGCTGCCTCAATACCTGTACGGACTTCCCGTGTACTTGTCCGGAATCACTTATCCGTCGGAAAGCGTGCTCACGTACGATGCGATGCCGCGCTACATGTATGCCCGCGAGCTGCTGTGGGGAGTCGGCAACGCCGCCGAGCGCCTGGTGATGTCGACGCGGATGGTCGCCGTCACCTTCGGCGCGTCGACGGTTTTTGCGACATTCCTCCTTTCGCGGCGGCACCTGGGCGCGGCGGCGGCCCTCTTCGCGGCGGGCCTTGTCGCCTTCCTGCCCGACATGCTGGCGCACGCCGGTGTCGCCTACAACGACATCGTGCTCGCATTCGCATTTCTGCTGGGTCTCTATGCGCTGGACGCGGCCGTGCGCCGGCCCACGCCCGGGCGTGTCGCACTCGCGGCCCTCGCGTTCGCGCTCACGGCCAGCGTGAAATTCAGCGGGCTCATCCTCGGTCCGATCGCCATCGCGCTGCTGGTGCTGGAAGCCGCATCGGGACGCTGGCGCGACCGCGCGTGGCGGCGCGCGATCCTGGCGGCGGTGCCGGTGTTCCTGATCGTGGCGTACGCGACGATCGCCGTCGTGTACCTGGGGGATTGGCGCCTCGCGCAGTTCGTGGAAGGCCTGCACCAGAGCCTGCGCGACACCGCGGGCAGGACGGCCTTCCTCCTCGGCGAGCGCTACGTCGGGGGCCGATGGTATTTCTTCCCGGTCGAATTCTTCCTCAAGACGCCGATGGCGCTCCACGTGCTGATCCTGCTCGCGGCCATCGGCGCCTGGGGCGCCACGCGGACGAAATCCTGGCGAGAGTGGCTCACGCACGGCGCGCGCGCGCCGGCGGTGGGCGCGGCGTTCTTCCTCCTGGGACTCGTCAGCTCGAGCCTGAACATCGGCTTCCGTCATGCGCTCCCGATGTTGCCGCCGCTCTGCATCCTGGTGGCGCAGGGCGTGGAGCCCCTCTGGAACCGTGGGCGCATCGGGCTTCGTGCCGCGCTCGCCCTCGTATTCGCGAGCTTCGTGGCGTCCACCGCCCTGCACTATCCTTACTTCCTCGCGTACGTGAGCGAGTATGTTCAGGCACGGCCGCTTTACGAAACGCTGGCGGACACGAGCACGGATTGGGGCCAGGGGCTGGTGGCGCTTCGCGACTTCATGCGCGAGCGCGGCATCCGCGAAGTCGCGCTCGGCTATCAGGGCTCGGCCGTGCCCATAGGCTATGGCATCCGCTACGTTCCGATGCCGAGCTACTACACCCTTCCGGTGGTCGATCCCGCCATTCCCGCGCCTCGCTACCTCGTGGTGTCCGCGTCGCTTCTCGCGGGCCTCTGGGCGCCGGGCGATCCCTACGCGGCGCTGCGCAAAGTGAAGCCCGTCGCCGTGGTCGGGGGGACGCTCTACGTGTTCGACCTGCAGGGCGCGGGAACACGCTAGCCCTGCTCTCGATCAAGGGAATTGGTGGCCTGGGGCGGAATTGAACCACCGACACACGGATTTTCAGTCCGCTGCTCTACCAACTGAGCTACCAGGCCGGGAAAGCTTAAAATTATAACTGTTTCGACCCTTCCTGAGCCATTCCCCGGTGGAGAAGATGCGACGACCCACCTCCATGGCGGCCGGCCTCGCCGTATGCGTTGCCGGTGGCGCCTTGTGCGCGTGGCTGCGCACGCCGCTGCCATGGATGATCGGCTCGCTCGTGACCATGGCGGCGCTGCGCATGCTGGGCATGCGCCTCGAGGCGCTGCCCGCCGGACGAAGCGTCGGGCAGCTCGTGGTGGGCGTGAGTCTCGGGCTCTATTTCACCGCGCCCGTGGTGCACGAGGTCGCGAGCTTCTGGCCGTGGTTCGTGTTCCTCGGATTCGCGGCGATCGGGCTCGGCGCGGCCAGCGCGCTGGTGCTCCTCTCGCTGGGAAAGGTCGATCGCGCGACCGCGTACTTCAGCAGCATGCCGGGAGGCGCCGCGGACATGGCGACGATGGGCGAGCGCCATGGCGCGAAGATGGATCTCGTCGCGTTCGCGCACTCGGTGCGCATGCTGCTCGTGGTGACGGTGATCCCGGTGTCGATCACGCTCGCGGGATTCTCCGCCACCGACGAGTACCGGCCGGTCACCATTGCCTTCGACGCGGCGGGGCTCGCCGCGCTCTTCGCGCTCGCGGCCGCTTCCGCATGGATGGCGCAGAAACTCGGCGCTCCCACCGCGTTCACCATGGGTCCGCTCTTTCTCAGCATCGCGCTCACGGCGTCTGACATCAGCTTCTCGTCGGTGCCGACGCCGCTCACGAACGCGGCACAGGTGCTGCTCGGGTGCTCGCTCGGATCGCGCTTCGACCGGCGCTTCCTCGCGGGCGCGCCGCGCTTCGTCGCAGCGTTGGTTCCTTCCATCGGCATGATGCTGCTGCTCGCCGCATTGGTGGGATGGCTCATCGCGTTCACCAGCGGCGTATACCTCGGCACCGCGCTCCTCGCGGCGGCTCCGGGCGGCATCGCGGAAATGGCGATCACGGCGAAGGTGCTGCGCATCGGCGTCGCCTTCGTCACGGCCGCGCACGTGGTGCGCTACGCGATCGTGGTGCTCTTCACCATCCCGATATTCCACGTGCTCGAGGGCGCGCGCCGCAGGGTCCGGCGCTGACTTCGAGCGAGAATGCGCAACCCAGCCGAGAAGGCCCGCCCCATGACGACTCTCAAGCTCTCATTCGTGTCCTGCGTGTTCCTGGCCATCCAGTCTTTGGCGGTTTCCGCGCAACCGTACCCGTCGAAACCCAT